>NZ_MAIS01000003.1:0-148940 GCF_001680695.1 Paenibacillus sp. KS1
AGAGCACCATCTTGACAGGGTGGGGGTCAGTGGTTCGAGCCCACTACAGATCACCATACTTTTAACATCAAAAGCCTTGATTCTCAAGGCTTTTTCTATTTCTATTCCTTTGAACAGTGCAAACCTGCAGCAGAATCTTCTTTGCTCAATGAAAGTGATGCGACAGATGATACTTTGCAGGGGAAGCGAGTGTGTGTGCCTCGAAATATATATTATTACAAGACCAAGCATCTCTCATTCGTATCTAACGGGTGATGGATGCTTTTTTATTTTGTTCGTAATTGCAAGAACTAAACTTGCAACTGCTTTCATATAGTGAAGGTATAACGAATGTTTCGCTATTGAATGGGGACAAGCGGAGGAGGTTGGGTTATGGGAGCCGAATTGAGTGTATGGATAATCGGTGTGTTCGGGATCGTAGCGGTTGTCTGTTGGTTTTTATCCAAGCTTCTCATCTTTGATAGTACAAAGCATGATGAGCAATTTGTATGGCTTCGCTCAGTTGAAGAGGATACCAGCAAGAAGGAATGAAGTCATGAGCAAGGGCATGAGATGTTTAAGGGATTAACTTTACGGTGAGAATAGGGGCTATATCGTGAAGTTATTAGTGTTGTTTGCGGGGGTAGCAGCATGCGTAGACGATGGAACGTAATAGGCGTGGTAATGTTGGCCGGAATCATCACGGGCGTCCTGCTTGTTGGGCTTAGTATGAACGCTGTCGACGCAAGTCGCTTCTATCCTGGGATTGATCCTGTAGAGAAGAAGATACCGATCTATGAGGATGTGTATGGTAAGCCAATTATTGAGGAAGTGTATGAGCCCTAGAGTATAACCATACAAGTGGCCGACAGCCCTAGAGATCCTAAGGATCTCCAGGGCTGTTTTCTTCATAAATGTGTTCATTATGCTTCATTAATCTGTGTTGGATGAATGATTGGGCTGCCTAGCTGTGCTGTCTATAGGCTCTTCTGCATCCCATTTACGTGCGTAGGCTTTCTTCGTCACGTAGAGAAGCAGAAGCACCATGCCTACTACCATGACAACAACTGCGATTACTGTAGCCAGTATCGGATCCATCGTGTACCCCCTTGCTAATGTAAGCGTGTCCGTTATTGCAACTATACATGAAATTCATTTTTTTGTATAATATAAATTCGTTTGCAGCAGCTAAGATATTATACATAATCGCTGTTGCAACATTTCATTCGGAGGTGATCGGGAGTGGCTGCTGAAATCATTGAGGTTAAGACACAGGAACAATTGGACGAGTGTATTGCGATACGAAAGGAAGTATTCGTTGCTGAGCAACATGTACCGGAAGAAGAAGAATGTGACGAGTACGATAACTTGGATGCTCCGGCCTTTCACGTCCTGCTGATGTCAGACGGACAGTACGCTGCAACAGGACGAGTGAAGCTGTTGGATGAATTCACTGCTAAGATGCAGCGTATTGCAGTAAGAAAGCCATTCCGCGGGAAAGGGATTGGAAGAGTTTTAATGGTAGGTCTGGAGCAAATCGCCCGGAAACACGGTGTGGAGAAATGCGTGCTGGACGGTCAGTGCCAAGCGGAAGGGTTCTATCATTCTTTAGGGTATGAGACAGTGTCAGAGGAGTCATTCTTGGATGCGGGTATTCCTCATATTCGCATGGAGAAGAAGCTGTAATTCGTTGTACCGATTTTCGGTTCATAAAAGTTGTGGGTTATGGACACTCTACCTAACAAACGCATCTAATGTAGGATATATATAGTTAGGAGGATGATGTTCGCATGTCACAGCGAGAATCCATTGTAGCTGTTCAGAAGAATGGGGACGGGGATCTAACGGCGTTCCAAACGAATACAGGCCGAATCTTAAATTACGAGCAGGCTCTTCAAGCCGTGCAAAATGGAGAAATTGCGGGTGTGAATGCCTTCAAGGGAAGAGACGGCGGTACTTATCTTCGTGGAGATGCTGATGGTGATCCAAGCAACAATCTGGATAATTTGCCGACTTTCCAATAACGGTATAGAAGACATAACGAAAGAGCACTTGCAGCGGCCAAATTGGGTCGTTGTAAAGTGCTCTTTGGTGTATTATTCGATTGTATAGAGCTGGTGTTGATCGACAAAGGACATGGCGCCAGTATGCCCTTCGTACTGCGGCCGTTCATCTCCATAGTGCATGAGGAAGGTAAGCTTCTGCAGTGTATCTGGAAGCGTCAAGAGCTCTGCCAATGTCGCATGAACCTCTCCATTCCCGCCTAATTGACAGTCATGGAAGATGGTGGTTACTCCACGCTGTTCAACTAAGCGGTGAAGCAGTTCCGGCTGGAACTGCATATCAGCGCTGTAGAAAAAATGATTGTTGATAAGAAGAGAGAAGCTGCGCTTGCCTTCAATATGTGGAGTCTCTAATAATTCGACGGTAAGACCCGCTGCAATGTCATAGGGCTGCCCTGGCTCAATTGCATGTACATCGAATACATCCTCTAAGCAGCTTATTCCCTCCTGGGTTAGTCCACCCTTCAATGTATGCTCCCATAATACGGATACGAGTGGAGAAGCTATGTACAGTTTTGGCTTACGTCCATATTTGAACTTCATCTGGAAGGCCAATTCTTCTAATCCCCCAACATGATCAGCATGAATATGAGAGATAAGAACACCATCGATGTCAGAGAATGACTTATTCAAATGGTGTAGAGCCATCGGTGCCGTAATTCCACAGTCGATGAGCAGTGTGAATCCACCAGAGTAAAGTAATCCGTTGTTATTGAAGTATGATTTGGCAAATGCACTGCCTGTCCCTAACATTTGTATGTGAAGGTTCATCTTCATCCTCCTATTGGCTGACAAGGCTAGAATTACGCCTATACTGTACCATGTCTGGGATAAATGCACAAGCAAGGCAGCGCAATCTGCATAATGTGCAATAATCAGGTTCGGCCGGAAGCGGCAGGCAACGTGAAATGCACATGAAGCGGGTGAAGGGCATGACGAAGGGGAAGGGCAAAAAGAAGACGAGTTTACAATCTGGTCGTGAACAGTTCACGATGAAAATAGTAACTTCAGATCGGTGTGAAGTGTGTAAGACACCCTGCACGCGCGGGATGGATTATGTGGAGCGGATGTCTCAGCCAGGCGCAGTTGGAAATGGCGTTCCCTGTATATTAACCCGGACCAAACTGGGCCGCTAATTGTCCCTACCCTACACAATAGGGTACATGTTCCCGGGGTGATAACATGTCTGTTGCACACCCAATCATTTCCCGGGACATAATGGATTTCCGGATCGCGCGAATCACCTACAATCGTCTTACCTATTGAACAATGGGGGGATCGTGATGCAGTTGGAGATTGTATGGAAGGGAAATGAGCATACCAATTCGAGTGATCGCAAGGGGGAGATCCCTGCAATTATTGTGAATCATATTTCTGCTCAGAGCTTAACGAGTCTAGATGCATGGTACACATGTCCTGACAACAAGATTTCTTCAGCTCATTTTGCAGTGTCCAAGAATGGGACAATTCATCAATATGTATCCATTGAGCGAATGGCATTATCACAAGGACTAGAAGGAGAACGAATTGCCTTAGCGCCTGCTTTTGTTGTACGTGAAAAAGGAATGAATCCTAATCGATATGCGGTATCAATCGAGCATGAAGGAATGGACGGGCTGCTGACAGACGAACAGTATCAGGCATGTCTTCGTTTGCATCGTTATATACAACGATATGTAATGGAGAAGTGGGGACATTGGATCTCCTTGGATTATGAACATGTGTTGGGACATTTTCAGATCGATGCCATAAGAAAAGCGAACTGTCCAGGCCCTAACTTTCCATGGAGCCGGTTATATGAGGATTTGCGGCATATGAAGGAAGGGTGAGAGCATTGCTGGCATACCACAAGTTTTTGCAGGCGAAATAGTTCATGGCTTTGTTCATGATAGTATGAATGCACATGAGAGTTATTTGCGAATTAGGCGCAACTCTAAAGCATGATTGGAGTATAACTTTACAACAAAGAAATTTGGGGGTAACGAGATGAAATGCAGGAGACTTGCAGCATTCGTTCTGCTTGGTTCTATTGTGGGTGGAGCGTATGCATCGGCACAGACAGATGTCGCACCTAGTTCTGCGCAAGCCGCTCCAGTGGCTGAGAAGATTGATGTTGTTCTGAATGGGAATGCGGTAAATGAAGGCGGGTATATGATAGATGGACGTGCTTATTTGTCTGTACGACAAATACAAGAAGCACTTCAGGCATTTATATTCTGGGATGATGCCAATAAGAAGGTTGTAATTGACAAGCCTAATGTGGACTTGCTGCTGTTCAAGGACAATAAAACATTTGGCAAAGTCGAGACGGGGAAGACCTCCTTTACAGTATTCGTCCAAGTCGACAGTTTGCAGTCGACAGTTGATGCGATCAAGATTACGATCACAGATCCGAAAGGGAAGACAACGGAGCTTCAGGAATCGAGTGTTCCAACAAATGAAGATAATTTCTGGTTCCGTACGAATGAGCATAAGTATGATTTCAAGGCCAAGGGCGACTATATGATCTCTTGTTATTTGAGACAGAAGAATGGTGAATTCACCCTTATATCTCAGAAAAAGTTGCCTGCAATATCTAAACCTTAGCTTTTGGTTATTATACATACTGAAGCGAGTAGGCGTTCGTTGACCTCTTTCGCAGAAAGTGGTACGATACGTGAGTATAACCACTACCTGAACATAAAGGAGATTTACTCATGAGCGAACATAACCATGATTGCGGATGTGGACACGATCATGATCACGACCACGATCACGATCATGAATTGATTATTACAATGGTAGACGAAGACGGCAACGAAATCGACATGACGATGGTCGAGACGTTCAACGTCGACGAGCAGCTATATGCACTTCTTCTCCAACGCAACGATCCAGAAGCGGACGGCATTATCGTACGTCTGGAAGAGCAAGGCGAAGAAATGGCAATGCTTCCTATCGAAGATGACGCTGAGTGGGAACGCGTACAGCAAGCATACAACGAATTGGTAGCTGAGCAAGGCGAGTAATTCATTCGCTCTGCCAATATACAGGTATGGAACAAGCTCCGGAGAATTCCGGGGCTTGTTCTTTTTTAGAGCATGATTCCGTTCGGAGCGGATCAATTGGGATATTCTTATAGATGCTCTTATTTGCGTGGATTGTAATACATAATTCTACCGTTGAACAGCGTAAGTTCCGCTTTCCACTTTTTCGCCAAATATTTGCACAACTCGTTCCCTTTGGCCTTGTCTCCGTGAGTGGCATCGTCAGGCAGAACCATTTGCACGTAGCGGCGGGAATCCTCTTTCTCACCAACACCAAATACGATATGTCGATATAATGGATTGGAACCTTTTAAATAGAACCATTCCTGCTCTTGCCCGGGCTTTGTTTCAATTGTATATGGAAAGGCAGCCTCGGCATAATCCCAGCCTAATTGTTCTCCGGTTAATTGGGTTTGTTCCCGGTAATGGAGAAGTTGGCCCTTCAATTCATCTAATGTAATGGACGCAACCTCCGAACCATCGACAAACGTAATGAATGCGCTTTGACTCATCGAATCTATCCTCCCCTTGGGACATCTTCTACTTATGGCACGAATCGCTTACATCATACCATTTGACTGAATGTGATGGCAATATTTACATGGAAATGAAGTTCGAATCTTGTTCTAGGAACGCGATTTATGTTATACTCGATCGTATAACCATTAAATGGTTTGTGTTCTTGGAAAAGGATATCCCGAGGAGGTGTGCGATGTTTGACCATTTGTATGAAGTTTCGGAGCAAGCAAATGTTACCTTTGTCGGTTGGGCCACAGAACAGATTCGTTATGATTTCGCACTCATTTATTCCGATCATTTTATCGGCAAGACATTAGTTGTATGTATGCAGACTGGTCGTTCGACATTATTATGTGCCGACGATTTGCGTCCAGAAATTCTCCAAGTCAAATTCAATTTGCCTCATGCTGAGGCGGCAAGTGAAGCAGCGCAGCTGTTGCTTACGCGAATACATCCACTCGAGGTACAGGATCAATACTGAATGATCCTGCAGAGAATGAATACAGGGTGCCCCGATATGGGGCACCCTGTATTGTGCATTAGAAGATCGCGCGTTCCTCACGAATAACCTTAACAAATTCAATATTGCGATCTTCTGGTCCCTTAACCGGAAGCCCAATATCGACGTGATCACGAATATAATTGATGTTTTCTTGCGAGATGACTTCGCCTGGAAGCAAGATCGGAATGCCAGGCGGATAAACGTATATAAATTCTGCAATAATTCGTCCTGCAGACTCCTTAAAAGGTATGACCTCAGTATCCGCATAGAAGGCATCGCGCGGAATGAGGGACAACTGCGGAATCTCCGGAATTTTGACGACGAGCTCCTGTACTTCATTGCGTTCATGGTGAAGACTGGACAAGTCGCGCAATGCGCGGAGCAGAATGTTGATCGTCTCCTTGGAGTCGCCCGGCGTGACGAGACAGAGAATATTGTACATATCGCTCAGTTCGACTTCGATGTTGTAGTGCTCCCGCAGCCAGTTCTCCGTTTCATAACCGGTTATCCCCAAATGGCGGACATGAATGGTCAGTTTCGTCGGATCATAGCTGTAAGTCGCTTCTCCGCCGAGAATCTCTTCGCCAAAACAGTACAGGCTAGGAATTTCATTAATTTGCTGACGGGCAAATTCGGCCAGTTCAATGGTATGTTCCGCCATTTCATGACCGTTAAGAGCCAAGTTGCGACGGGATGTATCCAAAGATGCCAGCAATATATAGGAAGTGGAAGTCGTTGTCAGCATGCTGAATATGGTTTGTACACGCTGATGATTCACGAGTCCATTTTTCGTATTTACATTAAGCACAGAACTCTGGGTTAGTGAACCGCCCAGCTTATGCACACTTGTCGCAGCCATATCGGCACCGGCCTGCATGGCTGACATCGGCAGCTTTTCGTGGAAATGAATAAGAACACCATGTGCTTCATCAACAAGTACAGGAATATCGTAAGAATGTGCTAAGTCGACAATCTCCTTCAAGTTCGCGCAAATCCCAAAGTACGTTGGATTAATGACGAGCACTGCTTTCGTATCTGGGTGTTTCTCCAAGGCTCTGCGTACCGAGCTGGTTGTGATGCCGTGATCGATTCCTAAATTCGCATCGCGCGCTGGCGAGACGAATACAGGCTTTGCACCGGCGAAAATAATGGCGGACATGATCGATTTATGAACATTGCGTGGAACCAGAATTTTATCTCCTGGAGAGCATACGGACATAATCATTGTCATGATTGCGCTGCTTGTGCCTTGTACGCTGAAGAGCGTATAATCGGCACCTAGTGCGTCAGCAGCAAGTTGCTGCGCCTCGGCGATGACGCTAGTAGGCTGGTGCAAGTCATCAAGCGGAGCAATGTTAATCAGATCTATAGAGAGCGCCTGATCTCCGATAAAGCTTCGGAATTCTGCATCTGTCCCTGCGCCTTTTTTATGACCTGGAATGTGGAACTGCACCGGATTATTGGAGGCATGTTCCGTAAGTGCGGTAAATAAGGGCGTCCGATGATGGTTCATCGCCGTATCACAACCTTTCATGTTGGCAATCTACTAAGCTGCGCATGGCGTGTCCTGCGCAAACAAGGTTTAGTTTAACAAAAACGACCCGGAATGCAAGATCTTTTTCCTCTATAGTAAGGGGGGAGCATGAATAAGTATTCGCACTTTATTCATTTTCGTTTCAAGGTATGGTGTGATAGGATGTACATATCGGAGGGAATTGTCATGAAAAAGAAAATGTCCGTTGTCATGTTCATGCTGATGATGGTGTTCATTGGCTTCGGTATCGTGATTCCGGTTCTGCCTCGAATGATAACGAATGCAGGCGCCAATGAATTTCATTTGGGGCTTATGCTCTCGATCTATTCATTAATTGCGTTCGTGGTGTCTCCAATATGGGGAGCATTGTCGGAGAAGGTTGGTCGGCGTCCCATCATCCTTATCGGGACTCTCGGGTTCAGTATAAGTTATCTGCTGTTCGGATTAGCGAACGGTGAGCTTTGGATGATGTATGTTTCCCGCGCATTGGGAGGCATCTTCTCTGGTGCTGTAGCTTCAGTTATTGTTGCCTACGTCGCCGATATCACGACACCTGAGCAACGCACGAAGGGTATGGCCTTTGTTGGAATGTCGATTGGGCTAGGTTTTACATTTGGGCCAGCCTTTGGCGGTATTTTAAGCAGATACGGTTATAATACGCCCTTTTTCGCAGCTTCAGCATTGACATTTATCACATGCGTGCTAGGCTTCGTATTACTTAAGGAATCGCTGACTCCTGAGGAGCGCAAGGGAAGCCGCGAATCGGCTCCTTCACGCTGGACAGCCTTTACGGGACGAATGAAGTATTTGTATGTATTGTCCTTCTTTGTTACCTTTACGCTGGCAGGATTGGAAGCGACGCTATTGTATTTTGAAGCAGCTAGAATCCCAGGAATTACAGAGGAGCAGATCGGATACATGTTCTTCTTCTGTGGCCTTTCAGGTGCGCTTGTTCAAGGTGGGGTTGTAAGACGCTACATCAAGAGTGGAGGAGAGAAGAAGGCGATTGCGGTAGGTCTGATTATATCTGCTGTAGGATTTTTGCTGCTCTTGTTGTCCTCAAGTGTTGTCGACGCAACCATTTACTTATGCGTGTTCGGTATCGGCAATGCCTTGATCCGCCCGTGTGTAACTTCATTGATCACACAGAAAACGACGGTTAGCCAGGGTGTTGCTTCAGGTTTGAATTCTTCGATGGACAGCTTTGGCCGTATTACAGGGCCGCTGCTTGCCACGGGGCTGTTCGGATGGAACATGAATCTTCCTTACATAATCGGAGCAGTCTTATGTGTTGCTGCGATTTGGCTTCTCATCCGCTTTGCTGTGCTGGATCGAAATCAGACGGCCGCGAACACAACTGCATAAACAAGAACATGTGCAAAAACTGCGCTTGGCGATTGCTGGTTACGTAATCGCTGAGCGCAGTTTTTTGTTGAGTGTCGCTATATGACGTTGTATGACCTAGTATGACGTTAATTAAGCCTCGACAGCCAACCGGTACAGTGGCATTAACGTCGTGAACGTCTGCCTAGCAAGCTCCATAAAGGCCTCACCGTTCTGCAGCAGTGGATCATTCATCGGAACGTGGCGTCCAACCAGCCATTCTGCCGACTTGATATCCCGGAAGCGGGTAAGCTTGTCAGCCATCTCCGTCTCACTCAGATCTCCGATTTGGTCGGCGTCTTTCTTCATATGATCCATGGACAATACATAATTATTAGGGATGATGCTTCTAAGTTGTTTTTGGTCATCAAGCATCGCCTGTGCAATGTTGCGCTTGTTCGCCACCTCATAAATGAAAGCCAGCCAAATAAAGACATGATCATCGAACAAGCCAACCTGGAAATGGGGAAGGGATTTGTATCCGCGTTTGTTCGGCCCAATGGCAAGCCATGTATCCTTCGGCGGATTAACCGTACGACGAGCATGCTTCGCAATATGGAGGAACATTTCAGTTCCGCTGTGCATCGCTACATCACTAATTAGCTGTTCTCCAATGGTGCGGAATTTCGGTTGAATACGATCACGAATGGCCTCCATACGGGCATCAAGCCCCTCAATTGTAAAGGTTTCAAAATCTGAAGGAGAAAATCCAGAAAACGTCATTCATCTCTTCCTTTCTAAGCTGTTGTCATCTATACACGAGCTGGTACAGAAGCTATCGAAACTCACTTACTTACTCGCTCGGGAATTTAAACATCAAGTAATCCGTGCATGTTGCCTGTGTCGAACAAGCAGTCACCCACTCAGTATATCATAATATATTGAGAATGTTTATCAAATTATAATTATTATATTTTGGTGGAACAAGCCTCTTGTTTGGAAATCCAGTCAATAATCCAAGTTGATGAATCATATGATGGAGTATACGACAAGGTAAGGAGGGATTGCCGTGAATCGCAGCGACGAGGTGGAATACTGCAACCTGGAGCTACGCTTTGACCGTCGGCAAATCCAGAACCTCATCCGTGATCTTATACAAGAAGGTTATTCCTTGTATTGGAGTGAAAATGAATCGCTATTTATCGTATCTATCCGAACAGGAAGGAAGTTGGTCAAACTTCGGTTCCAACGTATGGAGCAGCGCTACAAAATTGTCGGCGACTATACGATTCGGGACGAGAAGCTGGCTGACTTTATGGAAAAACTGATCGGCGATTCACGCGGGCATGCGGTCGTCAAACGGTTCAAAGATAGACAGATTTTTATCGAGAATATTTTGTTCGGCGAACGAATTCGTCTGGTTGAGGTCATAGGGCCGAAGCAGCGCGTATTGTATCAGAAGAGGCCTATTGTAACTACTGAGGAGATGATGCAGGCATTCTTATCCAATCGGGCAGAGCAGCGTATGCGTGTGCTGCGGCTCGAAATGGATTATGTGCTCGCGGAGCTGTTTGAGGCAATGAATGAGCAAAAAATAGCTGTTATAGAGAGATGCAAAGAGAAGCTGAATGAGCTTCGCTCCGAGATGATTCAGCTGGAATGGTAATTGTTATTCATGGTTTAATCACCCTCCCATCCGCCAAATGTATGGATGAATTGCAAGGGCGAGATGGTTGCAGGGTGTTTTGCTGTGCTGTACAATAAGCGTAATGCAAACTATATAAATTTATGGATAAAGGGTGGAACAACCATATGGCTAACAATCAAATCGGTGTCATTGGCCTTGCCGTAATGGGTAAGAACCTGGCGCTTAACATCGAGAGCCGCGGCTTCACAGTATCGGTATACAACCGTTCCCGCGAGAAGACAGATGCACTCATTGCCGAAGCAGTAGGCAAGAACCTGACTGGTACATATTCCATTGAGGAATTCGTACAATCTCTTGAAGCACCACGTAAAATTTTGATTATGGTACAAGCTGGACAAGCTACAGATGCAACGATTGAGCAGTTGCTTCCACACTTGGATCAAGGCGATATTATTATTGATGGCGGTAACGCTCATTTCCCTGATACACAGCGTCGCAGCAAGTACTTGGAAGAGAAGGGCTTCCGCTTCATCGGAACAGGCGTATCCGGCGGTGAAGAGGGCGCATTGAAAGGCCCTGCAATCATGCCTGGCGGCCAAGAAAGCGCTTATCGCTTGGTTGAGCCAATTTTGACAAGCATTTCAGCAAAAGTAGGCGGCGACCCTTGCTGTACATATATTGGGCCGGACGGTGCTGGCCACTATGTTAAGATGGTTCACAACGGCATCGAGTATGGCGACATGCAATTGATTTGTGAAGCTTATCATTTGCTTACGAATGTACTGGGTGTAAGTGCTAAAGAGCTTCACTCCATCTTCGGCGAATGGAACAAAGGCGAGCTTGACAGCTATCTGATTGAAATTACAACAGATATCTTCTCCAAGTACGATGAAGAAACAGGCAAGCCAATGGTTGACGTCATTCTTGACTCTGCCGGTCAAAAAGGTACGGGTAAATGGACAAGCCAAAGCGCGCTTGATCTTGGCGTGCCATTGTCCATGATTACGGAATCCGTATTCTCCCGCTTTTTGTCCGCATTGAAGGACGAGCGCGTTGTAGCGAGCAAAGTGTTGAAAGGGCCGAAGACCCCTGCATTCACTGGAGACAAGGAGGCATTCATCGAGAGCATCCGCAAGGCTTTGTACGCGTCCAAGATCGTATCTTACGCGCAAGGCTTCGCACAAATGCGTGCAGCTTCCGAAGAGTTCGACTGGAACCTTCGCTATGGTGAGATCGCAATGATCTTCCGCGGCGGCTGCATTATCCGTTCCCGCTTCTTGCAGAACATCAAAGAAGCTTACGACCGCGAACCAGAGCTGAAGAATTTGCTGCTTGATCCATATTTCCAAAATATCGTGGAAACGTACCAAGACGCTTGGCGCGAAGTCATCAGCACTGCGGTTGCATACGGCGTTCCTGTTCCAGGATTCGCAAGTGCACTTGCTTACTTCGACAGCTATCGCACAGAGCGCTTGCCAGCGAACTTGCTGCAAGCACAACGCGACTACTTCGGTGCGCATACATTCAAGCGTGTAGACAAAGAAGGAACATTCCATTACAACTGGATGTCATAATAGAGATCAAAAAACAACGCCGAGCCTGCTTAGGACTCGGCGTTGTTTTTGCGTACGGTTGATTATTCGCATTCATTCATATAAACCGGATACAAGTTCAGCCAAATATTTGCGAATCCGATCCGATTCTTGTCCATAACTGCTGCTGTACACGAGCAGAGAAGAGATTTCGGCATAGCTATGGAAGCGGCGAACCAATTGATTCGGCTCAAGCATAGCCCACTTGTCAGGATAATCTGTGAGCTGCTGCTTAATTACATTCAGCGCCCATACGATGTCTTCCCTGCACAATGGGTGATTCGAATCCATAATACGAGCCAGGCGAACAGATGTGGAGCGCTGAATGGTCGATTTGGATGGATGCGGTTCTGGGACAGGCAATTGGGGCATGTCTCATTCACTCCTACATAAAAAATGGCACTAGACGATTTCTTGATTTCATTGACGATGGCAGGGCTATTATTCATCTTTATGTTGAACTTCTTCATTTTATACCTATCACCATTGTCGAATAAAAGAAACGTGTGGTATCATGTGGGAAGTTTACCGTCATATTGGTCATCATCTGACCTACTCGTTCACGATGAGCCATTTGACTTAGAGAAGCGAGGCTGGAAATGATGCAGCATATTATTTTAATCGGATTTATGGGCACCGGGAAATCGACGGTTGGGCAAGAAGTTGCCAAGAAGCTGGGCTGCAGCTTTGCAGACTTGGATACTGCTGTGGTCGCGCTAGAGGGCCGTACGATTCCTGATATCTTTGCCTCTGATGGAGAAGCTTATTTTCGAGAACAAGAAAGTCATGTTCTAGCTGGAATATTGAACAGTCCGACAAGGCATGTCATTGCAACGGGTGGTGGCATTGTCCTCCAGGAGAGCAATCGAGAGCTGATGCGAAATGGAGGCTTCATCGTGCATTTAGCAGCAAGCAAGGAGACGATACTGTCGCGTGTGAAGCGGGATCGCAATCGTCCGCTGCTTCAAGGCGATGTGGAAGAACGGGTGTCAAAGCTCATGCAGCAGCGCGAGGGACTGTATGATTTTGCACATACAACAGTTCTGACCGACCATGAGACAGCTGTGCAATTGGCTGCTCGCATTTGTAAGCTGGTCGAAGGCAATTGTGAATAAAAGCCCCTAGCAGGAGGGGCGTGCAGATTATTTGAGGCGTTATTTAGAGGTGTGCTCCAATTGACTCCAGGCGAGCATTCCGCCTTCCATATTGACACAGCCCTCCAAGCCGATATGCTGCAAGTATTCGCATACTCGTTCGCTGCGATATCCGCTTCGACAAATGAAAATGATTTCTTCCGTCCGCTCGATTTCGTCGAGACGATCTGGGATTTCATTCATGGGGATATGCTTGGCACCGGGAATCATTCCGTGAGCGACTTCCTCATCTTCCCGTACATCTATTAAATTTAGTGCTTCGCCGCGTTCTAGGCGTTGTTTCAACACAGCCACATCAATTTGAGCAATTGGATTCATAACGATTAGGCATCCTTTCTTATCTGGAATTCATTCGAGATAAGAGTTATTATACGTTGAAAGATAAAGGAGTGGAAGCGCATGGACGTAATCGTTCGATCAACACCAAAACTGCAAGGAGATATTCAGGCCTTATCCTCGAAAAACTATACGACACGCTATCTTCTTGCAGCTGCACTGGCAGAGGGGACAAGCACGATTTATTATCCAGCTCACAGTGAAGACAGCGATGCGATGCGCCGCTGCCTCCGTGATTTGGGTGCCCAGCTGGTTGAGGACGAAGAGAAGATTATCATTACCGGCTTCGGTAAGCATCCAACATTAAGTAATGCTTCCAATGAGCTGAATGTAGGGAATGCAGGAGCGGTATTGCGCTTCTTGATGGGCACAGCCTCTCTGCTGGAGGAAGTGAAGTTTGTTAATACGTACCCGGATTCCTTAGGGAAGCGTCCACACGACGACTTGATTACTGCACTTGAACAAATGGGCGTAGCGATTGAGCATCGGGAAGGCAAACTTCCGATTACGATCCGCGGTGGGAAGCCACGTGGAGGCAAAATCAAGGTATCCGGCAATGTGAGTTCGCAGTATTTAAGCTCGCTGTTGTTCTTGGCTCCGTTGCTGGAGGAAGACAGTGAAATTGAAGTGGTAGATGATTTGAAATCGAAGGTTGTCGTTGGACAGACGCTTGAAGTACTTGCGGAAGCGGGCATTCGGATCGAGGCGAGAGAAGATCTGATGTATTTCAAGATTGCCGGCAACCAACAATATGAAGCGAAGACCTATACGGTGCAGGGCGACTATCCGGGCTCTGCAGCGGTTCTCGCTGCAGCGGCCGTCGTTGATTCTGATGTGATCATTCGCGGATTGACTGAGGACAGCAAGCAAGGAGAGCGAGCCATTGTCGATGTGCTGCGCATGATGGAAGTTCCACTTCAGCATGAGCATTCCGTTGTTCGAGTCCAAGGGAATCGCAAGCTGAAGGCCGTTGAGATTGATGGTGACGTGGCAACGGATGCAGTCCTCGCTATGGTGGCTGCTGCGGTGTTCGCAGAAGGTACATCCCGCTTCTATAATGTAGAGAATTTGCGCTACAAAGAATGTGATCGGATTACCGATTATCTCACTGAACTTCGCAAGGCTGGAGCGAATGTGGAGGAGCGTCAAGCGGAGATTATTGTTCATGGACTCCCAGAAGGCGTTACAGGAGGCGTAGAAATTAACGCTCATTATGATCATCGTGTTATTATGGCATTGACGGTAGTTGGCTTGCGCGCAGAGCAGCCGATTCGAATTAAGGATGCTCACCATGTTGCCAAGTCGTATCCGCAGTATTTCGATCACCTGCGTGCGCTGGGAGCGCAAGTAGAATGGGTCGAAGAAAATGCTTAATGCATGATGCGTTTTGCTTGACATGTACAGCATAATGTATTGCATGATATGTAATGTATGATACACAATGATTGATAAACCAGCAGTATGCTGTCCATTGGAAGGGAGTTGTTACGATGAGTTATCAGCATCCATCGCAAGAGGCGATCAAGGGGCTGCTGCGAAGCAGCACAAACATTGCAGTCGTCGGACTGTCAGACGATCCGACTCGCGTGTCCTA
Source organism: Paenibacillus sp. KS1 (assembly GCF_001680695.1). Classification (NCBI taxonomy): domain Bacteria; kingdom Bacillati; phylum Bacillota; class Bacilli; order Caryophanales; family Paenibacillaceae; genus Paenibacillus; species Paenibacillus sp. KS1. Next base: position 15,271 of record NZ_MAIS01000003.1, read on the forward strand.
TATGGTGGCGGAGGCGATGCAGCGCAAGGGATATCGCATCATTCCGGTCAATCCGAAGGCGGAGAGCATCCTTGGAGAACAATGCTATGCTTCGCTGCGTGATGTACCGGATCATATCGACATTGTTAATGTGTTCCGACGCAGTGAATACTGTGCGGATATTGCTCGTGAAGCTGCGGCTGTTAAGGCAGGGGCAATTTGGCTGCAGCAGGGGATCGTTAGTGAAGAGGCGGCTGCCATTGCAGAAGAGCACGGAATGACTGTCGTGATGGATTTGTGCATTAAGGTACTGGACTCGATTTTATTGCCGCATGGCAAGGGTGAGTCTGCTTCCACATAAAGTGTAAAGACGAAAGCCGGGCATTCCTAGTTGCTGCTGCGATGATGGGGTCCGGTTTTTCGTGTGATAGGAGATAGAAGTGGCTACGAGAGAGGGACGCGGCTGTAAAATGCTTTGACAACAAAGCGTGATGCCCTTACCATTCTTGGTAGAAGGGAGGATGTGCATTGAATCAATTAGGGCGATTGCAGCAATTGTCGCGTGCGCTCATGCAGCCGCTAATCGCACTCCCCGCCGCCGCGCTTGCAATAGCAATCGGCAATTTGCTTCACAGCGCAGGTTTGACGGATACTGCGGTACTATTTGAACTGACAGGGAAGACGGTGTTTGCTGTTCTTCCTTATATTTTCGCAGTCGGGGTTGCACTTGGACTGTCCAATAATGCCGGTGTAGCTGCACTATCGTCCCTGCTTGGTATGTTTATTTTCAGGCAGCTGCTCGTCCAATGGCAAGCTACATTCGAGCCAACGATCCTCAACGGCATCCTGTTTGGGGTAATGGCAGGCTTCTTGCATGAACGGTTCAAAAACATAAAAATGCCAGAATATTTACAATTTTTTGGCGGCCCGAGATTCGTCATTGCGATTACGATTATGGCTTCAATCCTGCTTTCCTGGCTGATGAAGCTGTTCTCGCCGATTTTACAGCAAGGGGTCATGTTTCTTGGCCAGGAGCTGCTTGCGATGGGAGGATTCGGGGTATTTCTATACGGGGTTCTGCATCGGGTGTTAGTGGCATTTGGATTGCATCATCTGCTTAATAACGTATACTGGTTCCAAATCGGCTCCTATACGAATAGTGAAGGAATGACCTTCACTGGAGATTTGCCGCGGTTTTTCGCTGGAGATCCGAATGCTGGCATCTATATGGCAGGCATGTATCCCATTATGATGTTTGCACTTCCGGCAGTCGCACTGGCCATCGTGCATGAATCACGAGAGGACTTGCGCCCGAAGGTGCGCAAAACCTACTTTACGGCTGCCTGTGTGTCATTGTTGACCGGGATTACCGAGCCGATTGAGTTTGCCTTTTTGTTCGCAGCGCCATATCTATTCGTTGTCCACGCGCTGTTAACCGGAGCTGCGATGTGGCTGACCGCTGAGATTGGTGTGAGACACGGCTTCTCCTTCTCAGCAGGAGCGATTGATTATGTGATTAACTTCCACCAAGCAACGAAGGCGCTGTGGATTATCCCGATTGGAATCGCATTCGGATTCATTTATTATGTGGTGTTCCGCTTTGCCATTCAGCGATTCCAAATTCCGACGCCAGGCAGAGTTGACGGTTCATTGCTTGATGATATGGCAGGAGATTTGCTGCCGAGGGTGCCGCTTATTATTCGAGCGCTTGGGGGTAAAGATAACATCATTGATCTGCAGGCTTGTATTACGAGATTGAGATTAAGGGTTAAGAACGATAAGTTGGTAGATCGTCACGCGCTTCGTGTAATCGGTGCAGCAGGGGTCATTCGTCTTGGGGGCGGGCATATTCAAGTCGTATTTGGAACCTACTCGGAGCTGATTAAGGACGAAATGGCGAAGCGCCTGCAGCGTGATCCGAATCAAATCTGGTTCGTGGCACCCGTACAGGGGCGGATGATACCAATCGAAGAAGTGCCGGATACGATATTTGCCAAGAAGCTCGTTGGCCATGGCGTAGCTTTTTATCCGGATAAGGGAGAGCTTGTATCGCCTGTGCGCGGACGCATCCGCCACATTTACCCTACGATGCATGCGATCGGCATTGAAACGCCGGAAGGGTTAGAAGTGTTGTTACATATTGGAATTGAGACGTCATCATTGAATGGCGCCGGTTTTCAAGCAGTAGTACAGGAAGGTGATGAAGTGAAACCGGGACAGCTGCTCATTAAATTTGATTTGCCGGAAGTGAAGAAGCGCTGCAAATCGCTCGCGACACCGATGGTGATTACGAACTCAGACACTGTCGCTTCATGGAGTATAGCGCCATATGCGCCTGTTCGGAAGGGACAGACTTCAGTCATGTCAGTCATTATGCATGAACATGCGGTTGGAGGTGCAAGCCGATGACACAGAAAGTCCAAGGTATCGGTGCATCCGCAGGCATTGCCATAGGCAAGGCATTCGTATTGCCGACTTGGGAGTGGGATGTTCCTGAGGAAAAGATGGATCCAGCCGACTTAGCGCGTGAATTCGAACGATTGTATGACGGAATCCGCTCCTCGAAGCATGAGATAGAATTTATTAAGAGTGAAATTAAAGAAATGGTTGGCAGTGAAGAATCCAGCATCTTTGATGCGCACCTGGCCATTCTGGAAGATCCGATCTTCATGAATGAGATTCAAGGGATCATTCAGCGGCAGTATAAAGCTGCCGAGGTTGCGGTCAAGGAAGCGATCGATCATTTCGTAACGATGTTCGATCTGCTCGATGATGAATATATGAAGGAGCGGGCGTTGGATATCAAGGATGTCGGCAACCGACTGCTCAAGCATTTGCTGGGTGCACCGGAAATTACACTTCCGACGGACACACAGCCGTATATTCTTGTTGCGAAGGAGCTGTCTCCGTCACAGTTGGTTCATTTAAATCCGAAGAATGTGCTTGGCATTGTGATGCTTCAAGGCGGGAAAACCTCGCATTCGGCCATTATGGCTAGAGCGCTGGGCATTCCGCTTGTGCTTGGACTGGAAGGGAAAGTTGCGAAGCCGATTCAGACCGGGGATACCGTCATTGTCGATGGGGAATATGGCATCGTACATATTGCTCCGCCGCAAGATGTGATCACTTGCTATGAAGCGCGGCGTGATGCCTATGTACAGGAAGCAGACGAGCTGCAGAAGATTGTATCCCTGCCAGCTGTCACACTCGATGACTTCGTTGTTCAGCTGGGGGCGAATATCAGCTCCACACGTGAGCTGAATATTGCCGATCAGAATGGAGCGGAGGGGGTTGGTCTCTTCCGTACCGAGTTCATGTACATGGATCGTTCGTATCCGCCTTCAGAAGCGGAGCAGTTTACGGTATATCTGGAGGCGGCAGAGCATTGTAAGGACAATTCGGTGATTATCCGCACATTGGATGTAGGCGGAGACAAACCAATGGATTATTTGAATCTGCCGGAAGAGGATAATCCATTCCTTGGGTATCGGGCGATTCGCATTTGTCTCGATCGGCAGGATCTGTTCAAGACGCAGCTGCGGGCGATCTTGCGGGCAAGCGCACACGGCCCGATTATGGTCATGTTCCCGATGATTACATCGGTGAATGAGGTGCAAGCGGCTAAGTCCATATTGGAACAGGCCAAGGCAGAGCTGCGGGAAGAAGGACTTCCATTCAATGAAGGGCTGCCGGTAGGCATTATGATTGAGGTTCCTGCCGCTGCGATGATTGCCGATCAGCTGGCGAAGGAAGTTGACTTCTTCAGTATCGGAACGAATGACTTGGTTCAGTATACACTAGCCGTGGATCGGATGAACGAGCAGATTGCCCATATGTATGATCCTTTCCATCCAGCGGTGCTGCGCTTGATTCGTTATACGGTTCAGGCGGCGAAGCAGGCAGGCATTATGGTCGGTGTATGCGGTGAAATGGCAGGGGATCCGCGGGCGGTTCCGATTTGGCTTGCACTTGGCGTGAATAAACTAAGTATGTCCTCACGCTCCATTCCACGCGTGAAGGCGGCAGTTCGCCGTTCGACGGTGGAGCAGTGCAAGCGTATTGCAGATAGTGTGTTCGAGTCCGGAACGAAAGAAGAGATTGAGATGGTGATTGAACAGCGTTAATAGGAGATCCTTTCAAGGAGAAATACCATATACAAAAAGGCATGCCTTAGTACCGAAACTAAGGCATGCCTTTTTCGCATGAAGCGGGATATCCATTTATTTCTATGCAAGCTTGTCGCAGAAAGCTTTGCCGTAGGCAGGCAAGTCAGGCGGTCTTCGTGCAGATACGAGGTTGCCGTCTACGACAACTTCTTCGTCAAGCCATGTGGCGCCTGCATTTTCCATATCGTCGCGAATTCCCGGTGTTGATGTCACTGTGCGACCGTTCAAGATTTTTGCAGAGATAAGCACCCAGCCAGCGTGACAGATTTGTCCGACAGGTTTGCCGGCTGCATCCATTTCCTTCACTATGCGAAGGGCGTCAGCGTAACGACGGATCTTATCCGGTGCCCATCCGCCAGGGACGAGTACGCCATCATATTGAGTTGTATCAATTTCTGCATAAGTATAGTCTGATGTTGCAGGAACACCATATTTGCCGATATAGGTCTTGCCGCGCTCTAGCCCTACCAGATGCACTTCAGCGCCTTCTTCGCGCACACGGTGTACCGGATACCACAATTCTAAATCTTCAAATTCTTCATCTACAAATGCAACAATTCGCTTGCCACTTAAACGCATGAATGTTGTCCCTCCTTCGTATGGTTATAGCAGAGCTTCTCACGGAGCCTCTCCTATTTCTTGCAGTTCTCTCAGAGAATTGGGATTTTTCCCATACAATGTCCATTGTCTCTTTTTCCATTATGACCTACGATCATAGACAACAGGATATCGCGTGTTGTCCATCTATTATTTAACCATATTGCCTGCAAAAAGCATACATGGGCATGTTGATTTGTCTTGGCAACGTGATATTCCTCATTGAAAAAAAGAAAAACGACAATCTGCCCGCTGTTAAAAGTGTAAAAAAATACATATCCACGCATGGAAGGAGATTGTGGAGCGTAGTCGAATATTAGGATAACCCAAAATCGAAATACAGAAATCTGCACAAATTTTCAGCAAGAAGCCATAAGGTTCATCTAGAGATATAGTAAGACTACCTTGTATGTTCAGGGGTGAATGATATGTATACAAGATGCATTTGTGATCATTACATGGATATTACCGTTCGTACCGTTGTACATGCGCGTACAATTCATATCCACCGCGTTCCGGTGGTGACTTGTGTGAGTTGTGGGCGTTCGGAACTGCTTACTTTTGTCAAAAAAGATGTAGCCGCTCTCATACACAGCCGCATGAATATGATTGCTGAGAATCCACTTGCACTTGGGGAAGCTCCTCTGCATGTGTCCTTTGATGAGCAGAATGAGCTGGCCAGTGTCATCGTATCCTTGCTGGATGAAGAAGAAAGCGATGATATGCTGTCTCGATTGGAATGCCGCATTGCAGAGCGTGTCAATCAATTGCTTGATTTGTATTTATTTGCTCGAACATGCAATGACACGTTATGGATGGATGAGCTGCAATGTAGATTAAAACAGATTTCCGGTTTTAGTTTTGAGTCATATCGGGTTAAAATAAGTTAAAGCGCATTTTCATAGATCATTGCTTTGAATATGAATGATCTTCTCATACATGACAGCAATATATATTGAAGCATAGGAGGCACTACGATGGAAGCAGTTACGACGATGGAAGCATTGGAATCACTAATTGAACGGTCGAAGGAGCAGACAGTTATTCTATTCAAGCACAGCACACGCTGTCCAATTAGCGCACATGCGGATGAAGAGATGGTGAAGGTAGCTGAGGATTTCGAGCCGCAAGGGATTGCTATAGGCCGAATACTGGTTGTGGAAAATCGTGATGTCTCGCTCGCGTGTGCGGATATGCTCGGCATTCAGCACGAATCCCCTCAGGTCATCGTATTGCGGGATGGGGAGCCAGCATGGAATGAATCGCATCATGCGATACGATACGACAAGCTGGAGAGCGTCCTTGGGCTATAAACGGTAAATAATGACAAATGGTAGCTGATTTGCTCGTGACATTGCGAATTTTCTGAAAATAGCGTATCATTAACATAATATCAATGGTCGCAACAAATTTATCGTTAATTGGAGAGAAGGATCGTGACGGTAACTATTTATGATGTAGCAAGAGAAGCGGGCGTCTCGATGGCCACCGTTTCCCGGGTTGTCAATAACAACCCGAACGTGAAGCCGCAAACGCGTAAGAAGGTATACGAAGCGATTGAACGTTTAGGTTATCGCCCGAATGCAGTTGCACGCGGACTTGCGAGTAAGAAGACGACAACCGTTGGGGTTGTCATTCCTGATATTTCGAATTCTATCTTTGCCGAAGTAGCGCGCGGTATTGAAGATATTGCCAATATGTATCATTACAATATCATCCTGTGCAATGCGGACAAGAAGAAGGAGAAAGAAATTCGGGTTATTAATACACTGCTGGAGAAGCAGGTGGACGGACTGTTGTTCATGGGCGGAGTTGTTACGGAGGATCATGTTCAAGCATTCCGTACCGCTTCGGTGCCGATTGTTCTCTGTGCAACTACAGATGAGCATGGCATTATCCCATCGGTTGATATCGATCACGAGGCAGCAGCATTTGATGCCGTAAATACGCTTATTCGCCATGGACATCGCGATATTGCGATGATCAGCGGTACGCTTCAAGATCCTGCGAACGGGTTTGCTCGTTTCCAAGGATATAAGCGTGCATTGGAAGGCGCGGGCATCGAATACAAGGAGGACTTGGTTCGAATCGGCAACTACCGCTATGAGTCCGGCGTAGAGGCGATGAAGTACTTCCTCGGCTTGAAGAAGCGTCCGACGGCAATCTTTGCCGCAACGGATGAGATGGCTATCGGTGCAATCCACTGCATTCAAGATGCTGGCTTGAAGGTGCCAGATGACTTCTCTGTCATCAGTGTTGATAATATCCGTATGGCGTCTATGGTTCGTCCGCAATTGACAACAGTAGCTCAGCCAATGTATGACATTGGTGCGGTTGCGATGCGCTTGCTGACGAAGCTGATGAAGAAGGAAAATGTAGAACATTCACGTGTTATTTTGCCGCATGAGACAATACTTCGTTTGTCTGTAAGTGAAGTATAGGGTTATCGGTTGGTGCATGGTGCATGTGAATCAATAAAGATACCATGTTGGTATATACGCAAGGCCCCATGTATTGGGGCCTTTTGTATGATTATGAAGATGATATACATACAGGAGGTAGGTCTCGATGACAAATGCGCATGAAGCGGTTATTGGTATAATTGGGGCGATGGATGAGGAAATCGAATTGCTGCTTCAGGCAGCTCAGCCTGTAGAGCAAGTAGATGTAGCGGGATTGCGTTATTACAAAGGCTCACTTCACGGCAAGCATATCGTGATCTGCAAGTCTGGAGTCGGCAAGGTGAATGCTGCTGTCACCACGCAGGTGCTCATTGACCGCTTCCATGTATCGAAGGTGATATTCACGGGTGTAGCAGGTGCGGTTCATCCAGAGCTGAACATTGGTGATATTGTCATCTCGACATCGTGCATGCATCACGATATGGATGTCACAGCGTTAGGCTTTGCTCCAGGGATCATTCCATTTCAAGAGACTTCGCAGTTTATGGCGGATACGGGTCTTATTGAACTGGCAGAACGCGCGTGTGAACAGCTTGTTCCAGGCCGTTATCGCAAAGGTGTCGTGCTATCAGGCGATCAATTTGTTGCAGATCGGGACAAAGTGCGTCAACTGCATGAGACGTTTGCCGGATCGGCTTGCACAGAGATGGAGGGGGCTGCTGTAGCGCAAGCATGCTTTATTAATCAGATTCCGTTCGTCGTTATCCGCTCAATGTCGGATAAGGCAGACGGCTCTGCTCATGTGAACTTTGCTGAATTCACGGTGGAAGCGTCGCATCGTTCCCATCAAATTGTAGACAGCATGCTGCAAGGACTCACGGTCTAATTGCGAAATCATAGCCTCCAACAGATAAATAGAGCGGCGCAAGCAGTCCCATACATCGGACCTGCCTGCGCCGCTGCTCGTTCTATCGGATATATTCAAGTGCGAGCTCTTTGGCACGTGCATTACGATCTTCGATAATGCTGCGCCTCGGCATTGGCGCCCACTCTGTGGCATCATCGTGCCAGGTATGCGGGAGAGGCACAGGCGATTGCATCGACCACTTCGCTAACCACTGCTGGGGCAATGGCTGCTGGGGGTGGTTCTGTAACGAATGAGCCAGTGGATGCTCACTCATCTCCAGCCATAGCATGCTCCAAGCCCGCGGTACGACACGCCAGATGTCATAGCCGCCGCCGCCAACGGCAACCCACTTGCCATCGCAGTATTGATGAGCAAGCCGATGAATGATACGCGGCATTTCACTGTAGATACGGGTACTGCAGTGCATATGAGATAATGGATCGAGTGCATGAGCATCACAGCCATGCTGGCTGATAATAATGTCTGGCTTGAATGCCGCTGCCGCACTTTGCACGGTTTCAGTGAAGCATTCCAGCCAAGATTCATCCTCCGTATACGGCTCCAGCGGAACATTGACACACGCGCCGAACCCTTCGCCACCGCCACGTTCATGAACGAATCCGGTGCCAGGGAACAGAAACTTCCCTGTCTCGTGGATGGAATAAGTGAACACATCCGGGTTCGTATAGAAGCACCATTGAACGCCATCCCCGTGATGGACATCGGTATCCACATAGAGGACACGTGCTTGGTACGTTTGCTGCAGCCATGCAATCGCAACAGCTGCATCATTATAGACGCAGAAGCCCGCTCCCTTATCGCCGAACGCATGATGAAGGCCGCCGCCTAAATGCAGGGCATGCTGTGATTTTCCTGACATGACTGCCTCGCATGCAGCGATGGAGCCGGCAACTATCGCACATGCCGCTGTATGCATCCCTGTGAAGTAAGGGGTATCCTCGGTATGCAGACCGTATTGTGCAGCACGGGCGACCCATTCGGTTGATGGATTTGGATCGCTGAGATGCTTCACTGCGTCGATATAGTCAGCGCGATGAATGAGGGGCAGCCAGCGTTCGGTATCAGAGGCTTGCGTCTGAAGGCGAATGACAGCGCCTTCATCTATTGCTTCGGCGTACTCTAGCAGGTCATGCGTCATGGCAAGCCGCTGCTGATCGAATGGGTGATCCGCATTAAATCGATAACGGAGGGCTTCCTCATGCATGAAGTATAGGGCCTTACCTGACATGTCCAACATCCCTCTCCTACAATACTAGTACATGAACCGCTGGCGGAATCGGACGCGATCGAATTGCTCTTCTGACGCTAACGGGACGTCCTTGCCGATGCGGACCATAAGGCAGTTGGCAGGGTGGGAACAAATTTCAGGATCATCCGTTGCATACCAGATCATGCCTACGGATTCCATCAATTTCTCCATCATCTTACGATAGTCCCATACGTTCATCCGAGTGCCGTCTAAATCCCAATGCCAATAATATTCAGTCGTAAATACAATATAGCGCTCCATCTGTTCATCTTCAAAAGCCGTCGACACCATGCTTCTGCCAAGGCCCAGCGAGCGATAATCCTTGGCTACCTCGATGGCGCCAAGCTCAATGAGATCATCCATTCCTCCGTCTGACCAGCGCTCTAGTTCATCGGGGTAATGGAAGGTGACATATCCGACGATGGTAGAGCCTTCCCTAGCAATAATAATTCGTCCTTCCGACAAATCCGCGATTTCGATAAGTGCTTGTTGCTGTTCTGCTGGCCTGCGGAATGCCTTCAGATCGGTGTGCATAGTCAAGGTGCGAAGAATATCGGAACGTACGGGGCCTTCGACGACGACAACTCGTTCTCGTTCCGTATGAGGAATAACATGAGCGTAGTATCTCTTCGGATGTTCCACACCGAGCAGCTCCTTTCGTCTCTTCCATTCCGTTATAGCAAAAAAAGGTTGATTTGAAAAGGAAAAGAATAGGCGAAAAAGAAAACGTATGCTATAATGATTTTGCCTTAAAGTTCATGATTTTTTCCCTTGACACCACGAACTGCATCATCGTCCTTTAGTACAGTTCTTCATGAAAGCGATTTATTGCGCTTAGGCGTGAATAGTGAAGCATGAATAAAGAATGAGAAAGACATAGGAGGATGGAACAATATGGGTAACGTGCAGGGAGAAATTATTGCTGCTATAGCAAGCAATCCGAACATGAGTAACTATGAACAATGGTCGGCCGATTTCAAATGGGAAGACGTAGAGAAGCAATTTTCATGGTATGAGACAGGTAAAGTGAATATGGCTTATGAAGCGATTGATCGGCATGTTGCGAACGGGCGTGGTGATAAGGTAGCGCTCTATTATAGCGATGCTGCGCGTGATGAGTCGTATACGTTTGCTGACTTGAGCCGCAAGACGAATCAGTTCGCGAACGTGCTGCGCAAGCTTGGCATTCAGAAGGGAGATCGTATCTTCATCTTCATGCCGCGTACGCCTGAATTGTACGTCAGCTTGCTGGGCTCATTGAAGGTCGGTGCGGTCGTAGGTCCGCTGTTCGAAGCATTTATGGAGACAGCGGTTCGGGATCGTCTGGAGGACAGCGGGGCGGTTGCGATCGTGACGACGCCATCGCTCGTTCATCGTGTTCCTCGCTCCGAGCTGCCAGCATTGAAGAATATCGTTCTTGTTGGCGAGGGCGTAGAACAAGAAGAAGGTATAGTGGATTTTCATGCAGAAATGTCTACAGCTTCCGAGGAAGCTGAAATCGAATGGCTGCAGCGCGAGGATGGACTCCTTATTCACTATACATCTGGTTCGACAGGGAAGCCGAAGGGTGTATTCCATGTTCACAATGCTATGTTGCAACATTATCATACTGGCAATGTTGTACTAGATTTGAAAGAAGACGACGTATATTGGTGTACGGCAGATCCGGGCTGGGTAACGGGGACTTCGTATGGAATTTTCGCACCATGGCTGCATGGGGCTACGAACGTTATTCGCGGCGGACGCTTCAGTCCACAAGACTGGTATGCGACGATTGAGAAATATAAGGTATCGGTATGGTACAGCGCTCCGACTGCATTCCGCATGTTGATGGGTGCTGGAGATGACGTGATTGCGAACTTTAATTTATCGAGCTTGCGCCACGTCTTGTCCGTCGGTGAACCACTTAATCCAGAAGTTGTTCGCTGGGGAATGAAAGTATACAATCATCGGATTCATGATACTTGGTGGATGACAGAGACAGGCGGGCAGCTGATTTGCAATTACCCAGCAATGGCCATTAAGCCTGGTTCCATGGGCCGCCCTGTTCCAGGTATAGAAGCCGCAATTATTGATGATCAAGGCAACGTGCTGCCTCCGTTCCGTATGGGGAACTTGGCAATTCGTACGCCGTGGCCTTCGATGATGCGCAAGGTGTGGAACAACCCTGCCAAGTATGAGGAATACTTCCGTCTGACTGGTTGGTATGTGTCAGGTGATTCTGCCTATATGGATGATGAGGGCTACTTCTGGTTCCAAGGCCGTATTGACGATGTCATTAATACTTCAGGTGAGCGCGTTGGGCCTTTCGAGGTAGAGAGCAAGCTGGTAGAGCATCCGGCAGTTGCTGAAGCAGGTGTTATCGGCAAGCCTGATCCAATGCGCGGTGAGATTATAAAGGCTTTCATTTCTTTGCGGGAAGGCTATACGCCGTCAGACGAATTGAAGGCGGATATAGCGCGGTTCGTTAAGGAAGGATTGTCTGCACATGCGTCTCCTCGCGAGATTGAGTTCAAGGATAAATTGCCGAAGACACGCTCAGGCAAGATCATGCGGCGTGTGCTTAAGGCTTGGGAACTGAACCTGCCAACAGGTGATTTATCAACGATCGAGGACTAATCCCTGAAATCTTGTTGACAAATCCATAATCGTGGGATATTATCCCAATAGCGAAGCGAATCTGCAACGCGAAACGACAAGTACAATAGAATGGACATAACATGTTACCGCAAGGGCATTCGTTATGGAAGTTCAGTCGCTATGTGACTGCCTTCTTAACGTATGCCTTTTTTTGTCGTTGCACCGTTATCGCGAATTCAATCCATGTTGACGGAGAGGGGTATATCCATGAACGGAATGCATCACAAGTGGGGCAGGTCCTTACTGCTGCTTATCATTAGTGCACTTGTCTTAATGACGGCAGCAGGTTGCAGCTCGGGCAGTCAGAAGAATGGGGAATCGAATAACGGCAGCAGTGGAAAGACAACGGAGCAAGCACAAAACAACAACAGCGATGCTGGCAAGACAGATTCATCTGGCGGTGAGGTGTCCGGTGATTTTGAAATTCAGTATTTCGTCGGCGGATATGGGGATCAGGGCTGGAAGAAGATTATCGCTGAGTTTCAGAAGAAGTACCCAAATGTAAATGTGAAAGAGTCAGCAGGCCCGAAAATCAATGATCAGATGAAGCCACGCTGGATTCAAGGCAATCCTCCTGACTTCGTCTACATTGACGGTGCGGGCTCAAATGCAACCCAAATGGTGCAAGATGATCAACTGATGGATTTGACTGATTACTTTAAAGAGGCCAAGAACGCAGACGGCAACAAAATTTCAGATGAGCTGCTGCTGAAGCCAATCGATTACAGCGGCAAAACGTATACGATTCCATTTGTTTTCGGTTCCTGGGGAATTTTCTACGATAAGAAATTCTTTGCAGACAATGGCTGGGCGGAACCGAAGGATTTCGACACTTTTATGAGCGAAGCGAAGAAAATCAAGGAGTCTGGCAAGGTCAACGCACCATTTATATTTACAGGCAAGTATCCATACTATTTCCAAAGTGGTGTGATGGATTCCGCATTCGTCGTGAACAACAACAACGATACTTCGATTCTGCTGGACATGTTCGCTTTGAAGGAAGGCGTATTCAAGAGCGAGCCTGTGAAGAAGGCATTGGAGCAAATGGTGCAAATGCGTGATGCAGGTCTCATTGATCCTGCTTCAGCCCCAATTAACCATATCGATTCGCAAATGCTATTCTTGCAACATAAAAATGCGTTTATCCCGAATGGACTCTGGCTCGAAAATGAAATGAAGAAAGATGTTCCGCAAGGTTTTGAATTCGGTTTCATTCCATCTATTACTCAAAAGCCGGGCGGAAAATTTGTAGCCATTCCATTTACGGCTACGGTTGGCATAGCGAAGAAGGCGAAAAATCCAGCAGCCGCTAAAGCATTCCTTGAATTTTTGTTCACGAAGCAATCCGCCATTACATGGGCGGAAGAGACAGGCGCACTGGGCAACTTGAAAGCGGATTTGGAAAAATCCAATGCGAGTGGGCTGTCCAAGACAGCTATGAAATTTTATAGCTCAGACAATACCATTGTCGCCCCTTACATTGAATTGAATGCGGATGTGGATAAGGTGCGATCAGACTCCACACTCGCGCTTATGATGGGCAGCATTACTCCAGATGAATGGATGGAGCGTATGGAGAAGGCTGCTGCGAAGGCAAGGAAGTAAAGTGTACAGCGGTTAAGAGAGGGATGCATGCGTGAACAGACGTATGCATCCTAATCCGCATTGACAAATTGATGAATGGAGAGCGATAAGGAGGGGGCTGGTTGAACAAGATGGTGCCTGCACAAAAGACTCCTGTTAAGGGGGATGTGAGCGGACGGGTCGGCCTTTCATGGAAGTGTAAGCGCCAGATCTTCATGTTCGTATTTACCGTACCTACGTTGTTATTTTTCTGTTTATTTATGATATATCCGATTTTTCACGGGCTATATTTCAGCTTCACAGATTGGTCGGGAGGATCGGAGACGAAGAACCTAATCGGTATTGATAATTATCGCGAATTAGCGAATGATCCGATTATCGGGAAGGCTATTCTGAATGACTATTTCTTCGTATTCTGGAAAGTAGTTGGCATTGTTGGGCTGGGGGTCTTATTCGCGGTGCTGATGACTCGCTTTCGGATCCGTGGGAGCGGGTTTTTCCGCTCGGTGTTCTTTATCCCGAATATTCTGTCTGTCGTTGTCATTGGAGTGTTATGGAATTATATATACAACCCAAGCATCGGATTCTTGAATTCATTTTTGTCATTGTTCACGGCAGATAAGGTTCAGACGCCATGGCTTGGAGACTCAAATCTTGCGATGTGGATGCTGCTTCCTCCTGCAATATGGGCGGGTGTAGGATTCGTTATGATTCTAGTTATCGCAGGAATCTTGAACATTCCGAAGGATTTATATGAGGCGGCCAGCATCGATGGCGCTCAGGAATGGCAGCAGTTCTGGCGCATTACGATGCCGCTTACGTGGGAACAAATTAAAGTATCGATTTTATGGGTTGTGATGACGACGTTAAATGGATCATTTGTCATCGTATGGATGATGACCGAAGGTGGCCCGGATAATGCGACACAGGTCATGGGCTCGTACTTGTATCAGATGGGATTCCGCCAATTCCATTTCGGCTATGCTTCTGCGATAGGCGTACTTATTCTAATTCTGTCGCTCATTACGACGTTGGCGCTTCAGCGGCTATTGCGCAGAGATGCAATTGAAATGGCTTAACTATTTCGACTGGAAAAGGAGAGGGCGGCCTATGGAATCCATGCAGCAATATCCTCGTAAGCGTTCTTATATGATGGTTAGAGCTTTGATGTATGCATTACTAGGGATATGGACGGTACTCGTCATTTATCCGCTGCTGTGGTCCATCCTTGGCTCGTTCAAGACGAATCAGCAGTTCCTGCTAAATGCGCCATGGAGCTTGCCGGAGTGGCCGTTTGAATGGGCTAATTTTACAACAGTATGGAACAACTATCACCTAGGAACGTACTTCATGAACTCGTTAATTGTTACGGTTGTAAGCACAGTGTTGGCTTTACTGCTTTCTTCAACGACATCATATATTATCGCTAGATTTCCGTTTCGCGGCAGCATGGCACTGTATAATCTATATTTGTCCAGTATGATGATTCCTCTTATTCTTGGATTGATACCGCTGTTTTTTCTACTTTCCAATCTGCATCTAGATAATTCTCTCCTTGGACTGATTCTTGTTTATACGGTGACTAATTTGCCTTTTGGTGTATTTGTACTCGTCGGGTTTTTTCGTTCAATGCCTAAGGAATTGGATGAGGCGGCTTCCATCGATGGAAGCTCGCACTATGGGGTCTTCTTCCGTATTATGCTTCCACTTGCCAAGCCTGGACTCATCTCTGTCGGCATGATGAACGTATTGAACATTTGGAACGAATATATTATTGGTACAGTGCTGGTGAACGATCCTGAGAAGTATACAATTCCTGTCGGCATCGCAATCATGCAGGCAGAGATGCAGTATCGGACAGAATGGGGGCCGTTATTCGCGGGATTGCTGCTCTCAATCATCCCTGTGCTGATTTTATATATGATCTTCCAGAAGCAGATTACAAGCGGCATGATGGCCGGAGCGATAAAATAATGCAGCATCCTAGCAGCTAGGTAAGGGGAGCGGTGTTGCGAAATGAAAATGATGACGTATATGCAGCAAATTGGCCGATCGCTGATGATTCCCATTGCAGTGCTTCCCGCAGCATCAATATTAGTGCGGATTGGAGATATCAAATCCAGTATTCCGTGGGTGGACGCAGCAGCAAGTGTATGTAAATTAGGCGGGAACGCCATTTTTGATCATATGCCGTTATTTTTTGCGGTTGGGGTAGCGATCGGATTAACTTCAGGCCAAGGGGTTGCCGCCTTGGCTGCTGCTGTTGGATACTTCGTATTTACCAATGTCATGAAGCATTTCGAGAATGAAATTGCCCTCGATACGGGAGTGCTTGGCGGGATGCTGTGCGGAGCAATTGTGGCAATATTGTATAAGCGCTATCATGGCATTCGGCTGCCGGCAGCACTCGGCTTCTTCGGGGGCAAGCGCTTCATTCCAATCATCTCTTCACTGGTTATGGTAATTGTAGGAGTTGGAGCCGGACTTATTTGGCCCGCGATTCAAGAGGCTATTCGTGATGCAGGTACCAGTATCATGACCGCGAAAGGCTGGGGAGCGGGCTTGTATGGCTTGTTGAACCGATTGCTCATACCTACAGGATTGCATCATATACTGAACAATATTGCATGGTTTCAAATTGGAGAATATGTAACAGATGCAGGGACGATAGTACGAGGGGATTTGTGGCGGTTCCATGCTGGCGATCCTACGGCGGGAACCTTTATGGCAGGTTTTTTCCCTGTTATGATGTTTGGATTGCCGGCTTACGCACTCGCAATCGTCCGCTCATCTCAAGCGCAGGAACGCAAGCGCATCGCTTCGATAATGCTAACAGCTTCGCTTACAAGCTTCCTGACCGGAATTACGGAACCGCTTGAATTTACGCTTATGCTGACGGCGCCTGTCCTCTACGGGATACATGCGTTGTACACTGGTTTAGCGCTCATGCTTGCAGATCTCATGAGCATACGAGCAGGATTTGGATTTTCAGCGGGCTTTATCGATATGTTCATATCGTGGACAAGCGTAAAGGATGCATTGCTCTTACTGCTGCTTGGCATCCTCTATTTTGGATTGTATTATGCGACTGCGACTATCGCGATCCGGATGTTTCATGTCCACGCATCTGGACGAGAGGAGGAACGGGCGAGCGGGGCAATAAGCCCGAGCCCGACTGCTAGAACACAACATGATGCAGATGCTCTATTGGAACGATTGCTTAGCTATGTAGGAGGAATGGGAAATATTCGCTCTGTTGATGCGTGCATTACTCGACTACGGCTGTGGCTTGAAGATGAATCCAAGGTAGATGAAGTAGGAATTATGTGTCTTGGTGCATATGGAATGATGCGTGTAGCCAAGGGTCACATTCATATTGTGATGGGGACGGATTCGGAGCTGCTGCGAGAGAAGATTGAGCGAAGATTAAGTGTATCGGCATTTATTAACGGTTAGCGGGCACATTCTCAGTTATCCATCAGCTGGGCAGTTCGATTCTTGGAAGGGGAGAGCGGATGATTGAACGAAAGGTTGTTCATGTCCTGTCGCATAATGTGGTAATGGCCAAACTATCCAATGGGAAGAACTCCATTGCCTTTGGCAAAGGGATAGGCTTTCAAAAAAAGCCTGGGATGGAGGTAGATGCATCTGATATTAAACAGGAATTTTTGCTGCACACAACGGATGTGCTGGAGCATTACGAGCATATTCTGCATGCAGTTGATTTCAAGATTATTGGTGTAGTCGAAGAGGTCATCGCTTTCGCTCAGGGGCATTTAGAAGGGGATTTCTCGGAGACGATCCACTCTGCACTCGTTGATCATATTAATTTAGCGATTGAACGCTGCAAGCGCGGGCTTGTCATCAGCAACCCGTTTATGTTCGAAATTCAGCACTTGTATCGAGATGAATACCGAGTGGCAGAACGAGCGATTGACTATTTGAATGATCAGCTGAAAGTGAACTTGCCTCAAGATGAGGTTGCCTTTTTGGCTATGCATTTCCACGGTGCACGAAGGGGCGGTAAGGGCAATAAGTCAGTTGCAGAATTGAAGATGATATCGAGGGTACTGGAGGAAGGAAAGAATATTGGGATAGACTTTGACGAATCACTTTCTACAGTCCTGTTCATCGGACATCTGAAGGGACTCATAGATCGGGTACGGGCAGGGAAGACACTAAATAATCCGCTTCTCGTTCAGATTCGTGAAGAGTATGAAGAAGCCTACGAGAAGGCTGTGTTATTAGCAGGTTGGATTGCAGAAGGGCTGGAGAAGACGGTTCCACCCGAAGAAATCGGATTTCTTACAATGCATTTGGAACGGCTTGTTCAACGGAAAAATGTAAGTATATGAAATGTGATTTTACTTGCAGCGATGACAAGAACATACAGAATGAAAAAAAGGGGGGCGTCCCAAGTCTTTTTAGACTTTTGGGACACCCCCTTCTGTGTAAATTGCTCAGTTATTGACCTGGACGGCAGGAGAGGAAGTAGATTCTCCTGCACTATTTGTAGCAGTCACGTAATACCATCCGCCTGGTGTCAAGGTAATCAACTCAAAGTCCGTTGACGTTGACGAGCCGATGCGTTCGTAAGAGCCGTTCTGGCTCGCACTATAATAGATATAATATTCACTTGGATTGTTGGACGCAGCTTTCCAAGAGAGACGCACGCCCATGTCCGTTAGTGCCGTCTTCAGTCCATTTGGTGCATCAGGTACTTGAGCAGCAGCCCGTTGCGGTTCCTGTCGGCTGCCGTTGTCGACTTCATGACTGCTCTCCTCTCTACCTGAATTGCTGCTCCCTGATTCTGTTGGATCATTGGAACCCGGCGTAGGCGTTACCTCTGTGCCAGCTCCTGAACCATTAGAGCCCCACTGTACAATCTCCGATGGGATCGATTCATGACCGCCCACGTCGACAGCTGTTACATAGAAGTTGTACTGCTTGTTGCCTGATACATAGCCAGTGAATCTCGTCTCTTCTCCGGTCAGAACGGTTCCGCTCTGTTGTTGGTAAGCGCCGCCGCCCATTGATCGATACAGACGGTATCCTACAACATCGGATTCTGGATTGCGCGAGAAGGTGATGCGAACGGCATCGCTCTTCAAGGCAGCGATTCGAACGCTCCGTGGTGCAGAAGGTGCCTTGCCGTCATCCTTGCGCGGATCGACCTTCGCAGGCGCGTCGTTGTTAGCATCTTCTGGCAAGTAATCCGAAAAAGAGCGTCGATTGCTGCTGGATGAGAGATGCCCCAGCGCTTTCTTCAATTCCTCCACGAGCACTTGAATCGGCTTCTCGCGTTTCAGCACTACTTTCTCACCGATCATATCGGCAGGAGTGCTGTCCTGTGGAATATAGTTGACGCCGTCATAGGTGATGTACTTCATGTGAACAAGCGCGTCTTCCTCGGTTTTCGGCACATATTTACGGTTAAAAATATCCGTGACGAATTTGCCGCCGAGTCTCGTTAACTCATTCGGAAGCTTGCCGCTATAACCAGACACAGTCATGCTCACGATACCGTCAGGACGTGTGAACTCCTTCGTGTGGAGCAAATTAGGCTTGGCCTTGTTCACCTCATTCATCACCTTCGACCAGATCTCTGTTGAGCGTGAACGAGCGTCGCGGTTCAGTACATGAATCGGCTTGTCGTAACCGACCCATACACCCATCGTGACATCTGGTGTCGAGCCGATGAACCACGTATCCGCATAGTTCTGGGTTGATCCGGTCTTGGCCGCAACCTCAACTTTCCCGTAGAGATCAAATTCGCCTCTCACGCGGCGCCCGGTACCTCTGGAATCCGTAATGACGGATTTCATCATATCAGTCATCAGGTATGCGCTTTGCTTCGAGACAACTGCTTGCGGATCTTCCTTGTGTTGATACACGATATTGCCATTGGAATCTACAATCTTGCTAATTAAGTACGCATCGTTGAATACGCCCTGATTGGCAATTGCTCCGAACGCGTTCGTAATTTCTTCAACCGTTACTCCATACCGCAAGCCGCCGATGACTCCAGTCTGCGCGTAATAATCTTCAGGCTGAATGGTCGTGATGCCGAGCTTCTGTACGAAGTCCAGCGCCTTCTTCACACCGAGCTTCTCAATATAGATCTTGAGCGCCGGCAAGTTGAGCGATTGACTTAATGCGCTCCGAGCAGTAACAAGACCTTGATAGCGTCCGTTCGCGTTGCCTGGAATATGGTAACCCTTGGAGCCATCCTTGAGTACAATTGGAGCATCGTCCAATATGGATGCGGGTTGAATTAACCCTTGATCCAGTGCCGGCAAGTAAGCTGCGAGCGGTTTCATTGTCGAGCCAGGCTGCTTCAGCATCTGCGTGGCGAAGTTCATCTGCTCGATCTTGAAGTCGCGACCTTCGATCATGCCAAGAATGGCACCTGTTCTATGGTCGACCATCAGCGATGCTACCTGTTCAACACCCTTCGTCTTGCTGTCAGGGGAGAAGTTATCAGGATTAGCAGAGACTCGCTTCATTGCATCATATATTTTCTTATCAATGGTGGTATACACGAGATAACCGCCGCGAAGCAGCTGCTCGCGTGCCGACTGCAGCATATCGTTGTTCTCGCGCTTGCGCAAGTCTGCCTTCGTAAGTCCAGGATTCTGCTGAAGTACGAGTACTTCTGCTGCGGCACGTTCTGTTTCCATCATCAGATATGGATATGTAGCGTATGCCTTCTCCCGAGGCTGGGCAATTGATTTGCGAATATCAAACGCCAGCGCTTCATTATATTGCTGCATCGTAATTTTATTTTCTTCAAGCATTCGCTTGAGAACAAGCTTTTGCCGTTCAATTGCGCGTGCAATCCCTTTTTCATTGACTTCACCTTTACCGGTAAAGGCCGAGTAAGCGGATGGAAGCTGTGGAAGGCCTGCAAGATACGCTGATTGGGCGATGTTCAACTTGCTCAGATTATCAATATTAAAAATACCTTTTGCTGCTGCTTTAATTCCGTATAAGTTGTAGCCTGTTGAACCGTTGCCGAAAGGAACCTTATTCAAGTATGCAACAATAATTTCATCTTTGGACAATACACGCTCCATACGCATGGAGAGCAGTATTTCCTTCGCTTTACGACTGTCGGTACGATCCAAATTCAAAAATACACGTCTTGCCAATTGCTGAGTAAGCGTACTGCCACCTGTCTGCACAGATTGATTCATTACTTTCTGTACAACAGCCCGAGACAGTCCGCGAATATCAACGCCCATATGCTCATAGAATCGATTGTCTTCAATCGCAACAAGGGCATCAATGACGGATTGGGGGATATCTTTTAATGAGACGGGACGACGATCCTCTTCGGTTCGAAGCTGTCCGATCGGATTGCCGTCATTAAAAAAAGCGAATCCGGTTATGGCATTCTCCTGAATCTTCTGCTGAATCATTTCTCGTGGGCGAACCGGTTCGTCCTTGACTAAGGACGTTACATAACCGAGACCAGCGCCACCAGCAAATAAGCCGCATAGCAGGCCGAACAGCATGAGCCACTTCATAACGGACCATATCGTGCGGCCAATCGACCTCTTGCGTGCTGGTCTTTTGCCGCTTTCCGTCACTTTCTCCTCAACCATGCATTATTTCCTCCTTAGTAATTGCAGCGCTTTCCATTATACCATAAAAGTGAGAGGAAAAAGAGCGTCCGTTATCGCATTTCCTGATGATAATATAGCAGGAAAAATAAAAAAATCGCCTCCCGCTAGGGAAGGCGATTGTGGTGTCGCTTCTATGCGATAGAGCGAATCTTATCGGCTGTAGAACTCGACGATTTGCTTTTCATCGATGTCTTGGGACAACTCGCCGCGCTCAGGCAAACGTACGAATTTACCTTCCATAGCAGCTTCGTTGAACTCCATGTATCCTGCCAAGTGATGACGGCCTTCAAGAGCTTCCTTGATCACTTTCAAGTTACGGCTTCTTTCGCGCAAGCCGATTACATCACCAGGAGATACGAGGTAAGACGCGATGTCTACTTTCTTGCCGTTTACAGTCACGTGACCGTGTGCTACCAATTGGCGAGCACCTGCACGGGAGTTGGAAAAGCCAAGACGGTATACCAAGTTGTCCAAGCGGCTTTCGAGCAAGAACATGAAGTTCTCACCAGCGATACCTGGCAATTTGGATGCGCGGTTGAACAGTGTGCGGAATTGCTTCTCGCCCAAACCGTACATGTGGCGCAATTTTTGTTTTTCTTGCAATTGAACGCCGTAGCCGCTCAATTTTTTGCGTTGTCCTGGACCATGTTGTCCTGGAGGATACGCGCGCTTCAATTCTTTACCTGTACCGCTCAAGGAAATTCCAAGACGACGGCTCAATTTAAATTTAGGACCTGTGTAACGTGCCATGTTATATTGACTCCTTCTCAATCAAAATTATCGTTAGATTGTGGGGTGTCATTGCGTCGAAATCATCCTATGCTTTCCGATAATTCGGTCAGCTCCGACTCAGGTTTTCAGCCGCTGCCTAGTTGGTGATGATTATCGTGAGGGTGACACAACAGTTTCGCCCATATACATCACATAATATTATAAGATAGAGTACGCTCCTGTCAAGCTATATAATCAAATTGAGTTACAATCTGATTTCTAGTTAGATCTTTTGGCATGGTTCAAATGGACCAAAAAAATAGAATTGGTTTTCGGGATATAGTACATTTTAATTGCAAAATCATGTATGATAGAAATTGAACAACCTTTCGAAAATGAAGGAGAAGAGGATGACGGAACGTCAACTTCCACAATACACAACTGAATTTGAACCCATAAAGACAGAGACAGAGGATTGCCAAGATCCTGCCCCTGTCGACGAAGAATTGGCATTAGAAGGATGGCTGCTTCAGCGTGACGTGACGACGCATGATTTCCCTTATATTGCCTCGCAATTGCAATCCGCATATCGCGCATGGCTGAAGGATATGCCGTATGAAGCGATTTCTATAATTGGAAGCAGTGCGATTTACGATTATGCTGGAGGATGGTTGGCAGGGGATGAGTCACTGCATGCGGATAGCAGGATAAGTATAGCGTTGAATGAATGCTTGCAAGAACGAACCAAGACAACAGCAGCTATAGACAATGGACAGTTGGTTATCTGCCCGCTGCAGACACGCGAGGGGCAAAATGTATTCGCAGCCGTTGCTTACAAGTTGTCGGCAGCTATGTCGAGTGGAGCCATGACAGCGCTGGAGGCGTGGACACACGCGCTTCGCTCGCAGTTCTACCTTGCATTCGAATATACATTTATTAAGGAACTTATGTACACTCAGCGCATTGTTGAACGAGAATACAAACGCAGAGATGTTCTATATAATGTGGTGCGTCACATGCATGATCGAATTGATGTTGATGCGGTGCTTACGCAAATAATGGAAAGTGTAGAGCGGCTTGTGCCGGAATCGAGCATTGAAGTGTATCTATCACAGGATCATCATAGTGTGAACCCGAAGGTGAAGACACTCGTGTTCAAGTCTTGGGGCGATCCGATTGTCATGCAGGCATTTATGAAGGGAGAGCTATGCTACGGCCGGACGCAAGAGGGTCACACCGAAGTTGCTTTTGCGCTTTGCGGCAAGCAGGGCTCGTACGGCGTACTGAAAGTCTGCTTCCCATACGAGGAACCAGATCCTTCTGACGTACAGCTCATTCAACTCGTGGTCGAGACAGCAGGTACGGCATTTGAAAATGCGCGCCTTCATGAACAGGCCAATGAGGTCATTCAAGAGCTTCGCTTCATTAATGACTTGACGAAACGAATTAATCAGAGCTTGAGGTTACGGGACGTATTCCGGGATGCGACGCACGAATTGCTCCGAGTATTCGGGGCTGAGTTCTGTGTACTGCTGCAGCTCAATGCTGAGAAGAACCGCTTTGAGGTTGTATCCTGCAACCTCGAAGAATTTGATGGCGCCCATATGCCAGCGGATGAGGGATTGTTCGGCTATATGATCTCATTGCGCGAACCAATTATCGTCTCAGACAGCAAGGAACAGAGCCCTACATCCATGCACTTCTTCGAGAAGCTTGGACTGCGCTCTGTGATTGCTGCACCGTTATTTGGCGGAGGTGAGCTGGTTGGAATTGTCGTGCTGGCAGACAAGCGGCCACAGTTCTTTACGTATGAGAATTTGAAACTGTTACAAATGCTTGCCACTCATATCGGCCTTGCGATTGCCAACGCCACCTTGCATGCTAGGGTGAAGCATCTTGCCAACAAAGATCAGCTGACTGGTCTCTATGCTCGGCATTATTTGGATAAGCAGATTGATCGGCTGCAAAAAGACGACTTTTGCGGTTCATTGATCGTAGCGGATATCGATTACTTTAAACAGATTAACGACTCGTATGGCCATCAAATTGGCGATAAAATCTTGAACCAAGTCAGCCGGATTATTCGTACTTCAATTCGGGAGACTGATATTGCAGCTCGTTGGGGCGGTGAAGAGCTTGCGATTTATTTGCCACAGTTGACCCTGCCCCAAACACTACGGGTGGCTGAACGCATACGAGCCCGGGTTGCGAACGAGACAGACCCGCGGGTAACAGTCTCATGCGGCATCGCGGACTGGAACTGGCAGGATGAGAAGATCAGTGTTGAATCCCTGTTCTACCGTGCGGATGTCGCCTTATATGAAGCGAAGCATGGCGGCCGCAATCAGATTCAAATGAGCAAGAAGGAGCAGTAAGCATCATTTTGATGCGCCGCATAATTCCAAAACAGACGTGACACGCTAAAAGAGGCAGGAATGCAAATTCCGACCTCTTTTTTTCGTTCATTTACAGTGGAGGTGACTTAATGACCATAGCACGATCAACATTACGGGAGAAGCGGCGCCGTGTCGTATGGACGGCAACTTTGCTGCTTGTTGCGCTTATTGCTCATGGATGTTCGATTGCCGACCATACTCCTCCTGATGCATTGCTCGATAGAGCGCTCAATGGAATGGCAGGCAAGGATCAGTTCCGCTTTCAGGGCATGGCCGAAATCCGAACAGGCAAAGATAAACTGCTAGCCAAGCAGCTGCGATACGAGGGGGAAATTCAACAGCATAAGGGCACCCATATGCGAATCAGTCCTCAAGCGGAGCAGACAACGACCGAGGGCAGATGGAATCCTCTGCGACAATTGGAAGAGCTTCGAATCGATGGGGCGAAGCGGGTGAAGCTGCTGACGGATTCTGATCCAGTTGTTCAGACGCATGCTGGGTTGCCCAACCAAATGCGTGTAATGAGCATCGATGCGAAGCAGCGGGCAGACCTGATTCCATTGCAAATCGTAATCGGTGCAGATCAGGCAAAGCGCATGTATACCAAACAATTGCTTGAAGATTACGAACGGCTGATTACACCGAACGTGCAGCTGCAGCAAATGAAGGGCAGTATGTCGCAGGCTGATGAGCAAAAGCTTCAGAAGGAGTTAGCAGCTCTTGCTGCCCAAGGCCGCAAGGAGCTCCATGCAAGACTGGAGGATGCAGCGGTGCAGGCGAAGTATGTCGTGTGGGTGAATAAGCGAGACTCACTCCCTGCCTATGTCGAAGGTTGGATAACGTCATCCTATAAGGAGCAAGGGGAACCGAGAGAAGAATTGGTTCACACGCAGTCTCAATTCATATATGAGTAGAAGTCTGCTGTACCGTGCAGGAACACGCTGACTCTGCATGATCATCGTGATACAATGATAATCGTAAGTTCATGTTAACCGATCGAGGAGGAACCATAGGATGAAGGACCCAAGAATAGAACAGCTTGCGAAAAACTTGGTTGGATACTCAGTCGATGTACAGCCAGGGGAAAATATCCTTGTAGAGATGATTGGATCTGAGCGTGAATTGGTTAAGTGTATAGTGGATGAGATTGCGAAGCGCGGCGGTCGTCCATTTGTACAGCTGACGGATCGTTCTGTACTGCGTTCGCTTCTCATGAATGCAACCAAAGAGCAGATGGAGACATGGAAAGAGTATGATCTGCTTCGGATGCAGAATATGCAGGGGTACATTGGAATCCGTGCTGGTGAGAATGCAAACGAATTGGCCGATGTGCCAAAAGATAAGATGGCGTTGTACGAATCAATCTATTCCCATCCAGTACATATGGAAGAACGCGTTAAACGTACGAAATGGGTTGTGCTTCGCTATCCGAATGCCTCCATGGCTCAGCTGGCGAACACGTCGACAGAAGCATTTGAGGACTTCTACTTCAATGTTTGCAACTTGGACTACTCCAAGATGGATGCTGCGATGGATTCCTTGAAAAACTTGATGGATCGTACAGACAAGGTGCGCTTGGTCGGACCAGGAACAGATCTCAGCTTCTCCATCAAGAACATTGGTTCTGTCAAATGCTCCGGACAACGGAACATTCCAGACGGAGAAGTGTACACGGCTCCAGTGCGTGATTCGGTGAATGGCACTTTGTCCTACAACACACCGTCCATCTATAACGGGTTCACATTCGAGAATGTGAAATTCCGTTTTGAGAACGGTAAAATTGTGGAGGCAACAAGCAATGATACAGATCGCTTGAACGAAATCTTGGATTCGGATGAAGGGGCTCGCCACATCGGTGAATTTGCAATTGGCGTCAATCCGTATATTTTACACCCGATGAAGGACATTCTGTTCGATGAGAAGATTGCAGGCAGCATTCATTTCACACCGGGGCAAGCCTACGATACTGCTGATAACGGCAATCGCTCATCCATCCACTGGGACCTGGTTCTGATCCAGCGTCCAGAGTACGGGGGCGGCGAAATGTACTTTGACGATGTGCTTCTTCGCAAAGACGGCCGCTTTGTTATTCCAGAGCTGGAATGCTTGAACCCTGAACATTTGAAGTAGTCTATATTTGCCTGCTTCATCTGATGGATTTCACCTTGCGCCCAGCCTCTTATTCACGGTATGATGGAAGCGTATAAATTAGATGTGATTTACTGAGACGGAGGGATTTCAATGTCTAATAACACGGCAATTGTGGAAATCTCGCAAACAGCGAACAAATTCAGATCTTCGATTGTGTTACAAGCCGACAACAAATACATTGACGTAAAAAGTATTCTTGGTTTGTTCACGACACTCGTTGGCAATCAAGCGTATGAACTGCATGTTCATGGACCGGATGTAGACGAAGCGAAAGTAGCTATGTCTGAAGTATTCGAGAAGCATGGTCTGAATGTAACTGTTGTAGCCGAATAATTCGGATCGAGAATTGGGGGGGTCGGGACGTATTGTCTCGGCTCTTCTTTCTTTTGGACAAGCACTTTCTGCTTATTATTGAGATACGCTGTTACTTTTTTGCTCTCTCAAGTTTTTCTCTATGAGAGGGCAATTATGCTGACCATGCAAGGCGTCGCTTCACTTTGGTACAGGGAATTGCAGGTGGAAAAGTGCGCATTGTCATACAGAAGTTCGCGGTGCATCTTGTGTTACAGGTCATGATCGTCTAATATTAGAAATAGAACAAACGTGACTTCGAGTCATAGGGGGGAAATCAGGCATGTCTTCGTCGGATGTGGTACAACAGATCAATGATAAAGCGCTCGCTCTGCTTGAAGATGATGCGCATCAAATAGAGAAACTCATTCAAGTTCAAATGGAGAACTTGGCGACGCGTTACTGCCCTCTCTATGAGGAAGTGCTAGATACGCAAATGTATGGTTTTTCTAGACAGGTGGATTTTGCAGTTAGAGCGGGATTGGTAGAAGAGACTGTCGGACGTATGCTGGTCAGCAGATTAGAGCGGAATCTTGCTGTACTGTATGAAGCATTGAACAAAGAAGAGAAATAAGATGAATGAAATTGCTCAGTGCGTAAACGACTGAATACAAAGAAAGCTTGGGACAAGTCCCAAGCTTTTTGTTTTTTGTTGGCAAATCGAAGGAAAGGGACAGCGGTAAGCTGTTTCCATACACGAATCATGAATCAGAACGCCTATACGAGGTAAAAAGATACGCCAAGAATAATATACACAGCGAGCAGCAGCAGTCCTTCGTACCAATTTGTACGTCCATCCTGAGAAATCGACTTCGCGATAAAGACAGAGACCGCAATGGCCACCATTTCAATGGTTGTAAATACGATGTCCATCGTTTGCCCGAAGAGTGCACTGACAAACACGAGTACCGGTGCTACGAACAGAGCAATTTGCAAGCTGCTGCCAATTGCAATCTCGACAGCAGCCCCGATCTTATTCTTCATCGCCATCATTACAGCTGCGCTATGCTCTGCGGCGTTACCGACGATTGCAATAACGAATGCGCCCACGAACAGTTCGGATAAGCCGAATTGTGCGGTGAACGAATCAAGGGTGCCAACCAGCCATTCACTCACGAATGCGACCATAACCGTAGCTAGGAGCAGGAATGCGATAGACTTTGATTTTGACCAAGCTGGCTCTTCTTCTGCCTGTTCCTCGCCAACCGCTGATTCATCGGCAAGCAGGTCCTTATGGGTAATCATAGAGAACACGAGCCAGAGCAAGTAAGCAGCGATCAATACGCCAGCAACAATGAGACTGAGCGTCTTCGTGCCTTCTGCACTAATCGAATGAGTGGTGAAAAATGCGGCAGGCACGAATAAGGCAATCACAGCAAGCAGCATCAGAGAACCGTTCATGCCTGCAAGCTCGATGTTGAACCGCTGCACCTTGTATTTTAAGCCCCCTACAAATAAGCTAAGCCCCAATACAAGCAGTAAGTTGCCGATAATCGCACCAGTCAAGCTGGCCTTGACCATGTCGAACAATCCTTCCCGAACAAGGAAGATTGCGATGATGAGCTCAGCTGCATTGCCGAAGGTCGCGTTAAGGAAGCCACCGAGCCGCTGGCCTGCGTAGTGGGATACACTCTCTGTGGCCCGTCCAAGAAAGCCGGCGACGAAAATAATCGAGACTGCGGAGATGACGAATTGCAATGTCATATTCCAGTGAAGGTAATGACCTACCCCGCTAAGGACGAATGTGGTGCACAAAAGCGCAAAAAACAATCGGTTGCGCAAACCGATCACTCCTAACGTTCATAAGGTATGGGGCAAAACATCTGATATTTAATATAGCGAACTGATTTTCGTTTGTAAACTATGCCAATTGATCCATATCGTCGCTGTGAATTGAATCTGATTCGAGTTGAATTCACTGTTTGCTTTCATGTTCAAAAATCGACTACAATATAGGGGAGACAGAAAGGAGGATGACGATGGCTGAGGAACAATTGAACACGCAGGAAGGTAACATTCGGATATCCGACGATGTCGTCGCCACAATCGCTGGTCTTGCTGCGCTTGAAACTCCAGGTATTGCTGCTATGTCAGGCGGACTGTCCGAAGGCTGGGCGAAGCGATTGAGCGGCAAGAATGTACAAAAGGGTGTATCTGTAGAGGTAGGCCAAGTGGAAGCCGCTATAGATCTACGAGTGATTGTCATGTATGGCATGCCAATTCAGGAAGTGTGCCGCCAGTTGCAATTAAACGTCCGCGAAGCGGTTCAGAATATGACCGGACTAGGCGTCGTTGAAATTAATGTTAAGGTTGAGGGCGTCGCATTTAAAGATGAGGAACTGGAAGAGATCCAGCGAATCAGTAAATAGGCACTTATGCTTGCATGCACACCACGAAAAAAAAGACTACACGGACCTAAGAGGCCGGTAGTCTTTTTTGGTTGTTCGCTCGCGGGAATTCGGCAAGCTCCCAATTGGCTTCTTATCATGATTCATCCGATTCGCCTCGCGTGACACACTGAGCAATATGCCGATACTCGCCATCGTAATGAGCAGCGAGGAACCGCCATAACTGATGAGTGGAAGCGTGACACCGGTTATCGGGATCGTTCTCGTTACGCCTCCGATGTTAATGAAGGCTTGAACGGCGATAATCCCAACGATGCCAACACTAACAAGTGTCCCGTACGTATCTGGACACCGGAGAGCGATCATGATGCCGCGCCAGATGAACATCAAATAAACGATCAGGAATATGCTTGTTCCGATAAAGCCCCATTCCTCGGCGATGATAGCGAAGATGAAGTCATTATACGGGTAGGGCAGATAGAGCAGCTTCTGGATGCTCTGACCGAACCCAGCGCCAGTCCATCCGCCATGAGCGATCGCCTTCAACGATTGCAGGAGATTATAACTGGTATTCTGCGAATCGTGAAAGGGATCGAGCCAGGACTGGATGCGGGCGAATTGATATCCGTCCGTCAGCTTCCCAGGCGATAACAAAAAATGCAATCCTAGAACGACAATCACACCTGTCAGTCCTACCAACAGGCAATTCATGATGTGCTTCAGGTTGGCTCCGCCTGCAATGACGATAACACCGGCACAGAAGGCTAGAATCATGGCAGACCCAAAGTCAGGCTGCAGCATGATCAGGCCGACAACGAAGCCGACGATAATCATAACAGGAAAGAGTCCTTTTTTGAAATCTCGAAATTTCTCGCCCTTCTTGGTAATTAAGGCGGCTAGGTACAGAACAATTGATATCTTAGCCAGTTCTGTAGGCTGTATCCCGATTGAACCGACGCCAAACCAGCTGCGTGCTCCGTTCACATCCTTACCTATATACGGGACGAGCATTAGCATTATAATCGTAGCAATAAATAAAGGGATAAATAACTTTTTATACATCCTGTACGGGATATTCATTGCAATGAGCATTGCGATGAATCCAAGTCCAGCCCACATGAGCTGACGCTTGCCGAAGTAAAGTGCATCATGGTTGTATAAAGCAGAAACGGCAGCCAGACTAGAACTCGCACTATATACCATGACGACACCGAATCCAACTAGCAATAACGTAAGCACGAGCAAGGTGAAATCCGGCGTGCCTTTGGCTGGTGGAGACGGGGTATCTCGTTTCATGGGTTTATATGTTGTTCTACTCAAATGAGAACCACTACGCGCTAAGCGCTTCCTTCAATTGATGCAGGCGTTGGGTAGCAGTGTTGAGCTGTGCTTGCGGAATGGGTGTTTCATAATCCAATCCGTGCGGGAAAGACGCACGTCCCATGTAGACCGCTTCGATTGCCAGAATCGCATCTGGCTTCTCCAGCTTGCCTTCCTTCACCCGTGTGTTAATACGCAAATAATAGTCTTCGCTGCCTGTTTCCAGCTTCAAGTCGTATGTAGCACGGTAATACTCCCATTGGCCGCGAAAGAAACCGAGCTTCTCCATTGCTTCATCAAGATAAGCAAGGTCGGATTCAAGCCCGATCAGGCCAGAATTTTCGATTATCATGTACCACTTTCCTCCTTCGAGTTCTCGTCTACCTTGTAAGTACAACCATCTTTACTCTCTACCATGATAGTATGTTTCCTACGCTTGCGCAAGACACCTCTAGCAGGAGCGGATATGGCTCCATATTTCAGGCAGAATCATGCAAAGATGTCTACGAAAGAATGCATGTTATGGTACAATTATGAAAATGGAAACGTAGGGGGAGAGAAGGATGAGTGTGTCTCAGGCATCGTCCTTATGGAAGGAAGCTTTGTCAGCGCAGTTTGACCAGATGATTGCATGGCGACGTTACTTGCATCAGAATCCGGAACTGTCCTATGAAGAATCGAAGACAGCCGCATTTGTAGCGGAACAGTTGCGCTCCTTTGGAATTGAGGTTGAAACCGGCATTGGCGGCAACGGAGTGGTAGGCCGCATTCGCAATGGTGATGGTGCAGTTGTTGCCCTGCGTGCAGATATAGATGCGCTTCCGATTCAAGATGAGAAGCAGTGTGAATACCGTTCACAGGTTGCCGGCGTGATGCATGCATGTGGTCATGATGGACATACGGCTACGCTGCTGTCGGTAGCTAAGGTGCTGTCAGAGCATCGAAGCCATTGGTCAGGAGAAATACGATTGCTGTTCCAGCCTGCGGAAGAGGTAAGCCCTGGCGGCGCTCAGGCTATGATCCGTGATGGCGCGCTGGAAGGTGTAGATCGGATATACGGCGTTCATCTGTGGACACCGATCCCCACAGGCATCATAGCTACGCGTCAAGGGCCGATGATGGCGGCTGTGGATGACTTCCGCTTGACGATTGCAGGGAAGGGCGGGCATGGAGGAATGCCGCATCTGTGCACAGATGCTGTATTAATCGGAGCCTCGCTTGTGCAGCAGCTGCAATCCATCGTTAGCCGCAACGTATCGCCGCTTCAGCCTGCGGTACTATCCATTGGCTCCATACAGGCGGGTACGACCCAAAATGTGATTGCAGAACGTGCGGAATTGAAGGGGACATTACGCTCGTTTGATCCGGATGTCCGCCAGCTGCTTCGTCAGCGCTTCGAGCGTATCGTAGATCTGACTTGTGCAATGCACGAAGCTGAATATGACTTAGAATTTCGAGTTGGCTATCCGGCACTCGTGAATGACAACAGCGAAGCTGAGCGTGTCTTCCGCATTGCAGCAGAAGTGGTGGGGCAGGATTGCGTTCGGGAAGCAGAGATGATGATGCCAGCCGAAGATTTTGCCTATTACGTGAAGCAGATTCAAGGCTGCTTCGTACTTGTCGGTGCTGGAAACGAGGACTACGCTCGTTATCCACACCATCATCCGAAGTTCGACTTCGACGAGTCTGCCATGTTGCCCGCTGGTCAGATGTTGATCGGATTAGCTATGGATGCATTGGCCGAGAAGAAGTAGCCATTGGCTGCCTGTGATATAGTAGTATAGAATACGTAACAGACTCCATTGGATGAGAATAAATTTGAGCCAGCTAACCTCTTATTCAGTATTACATACGTGTTCGGCAATTACATACGTGGCTGAGCATTAGAGCGCACTATGCTGGGAGAATGGTTGATAACCTTGGATAATCTCCTCCAATTAGGGCAACCTATGCCTGAATAGGAGGATGCTGATGTCAACGGTACAAGAGGTAATGACGACAAACTGTGCATCATGTACAGTATTGGATAACATCTACGAGGCAGCCGTCAAGATGAAGCAATACGATACGGGATTTATTCCGATAGTTGACGGAGAACGACTCGTTGGGGCTGTAACGGATCGTGATTTGGTGCTTCGCGGCATTGCAGCCAAGCACCCTGGTTCCACACGGATTTCGCATATTATGACAGAAGAGATCGTTAGCATATCACCGGATACGACGATTGACGACGCAGCTGCATTGATGGCTGAAGAGCAAGTTAGACGTCTTCCTGTCGTGAAGAACGGCAAGCTCGTAGGGGTCGTGTCCATCGGCGACTTAGCGAAACGGACGCCATTTGCGGATGAAGCAGGCCAGGCGCTCAGCGAGATTTCTGAATCGCCTTACACACATTAGGCAAGACATGTAACATGTACAGTTCATCTCGTCTTCTGTTATGAGGAGGGATGGACTTTTTTGCATTTAGTGTTAAGGGCAGTTCGGGGATTCTTATATAGATAAAAATCAACAAGCGAAGGGAGGTGCGGCAAATGACGAAAGAGATGTTTACGCTCGCAGTTCAGCAGGACATGACGATACTGGTTAATGCGCAGTCCGATGGCTATTCAGTTGTACGCCGAGCTCTGTTAGGATTTGCCGAGTTGGTGAAGAATCCGCACGGGCTGCATACCTTTCGAATGACTCCAATTACGCTATGGAATGCTGCGGCAAGCGGCAAGACTGCGGAGATGGTCTGCTCGGTGCTGGATGCTCATGCAACCTACCCTGTTCCTGTTAAGGCCAAGCAAGAGATCGCGATGTGGATGGGGCGGTATGGCTTATTCGTCCTGAATGGGGAAGAAAAAGAATCCAGCATTACCTTGCATGCTAAGGATGCGAAAGTGTTAGAGCGCATGTTGTCAGATCGAGAGGTCGGCAGATTGTTCACAGGGAAGCCGCAGGATGGCTGTGTGGCTATATTAGCGAAGCATCGTGGACGCTTGAAGCGGGCACTTGCTAACGCGGGGTATCCGGTTGTGGACCGGGTTGGATTCAGAGATGGGGAGCCGCTAGATTTCCGGTTTCGAGATGAAGGGGGCTTCCGAGTACGGGATTATCAGCGGGAAGCTGTACGGGCTTTTATCGGCAGTGAAGAACGTGCTGCGGGAGATGGCGTCATTGTACTGCCATGCGGGGCGGGCAAGACAATCGTTGGGATTACGGCTATGACTGAACTGCAAAGCGAGACTTTGATTCTCACATCGAATACAACTTCAGTGAAGCAGTGGAAGCGGGAAATACTGGCGCGAACGACCCTGTTAGATGAACAGATTGGCGAATATACGGGCAGAACGAAGCAGGTACGGCCGGTAACGATATCTACCTACCAAATGATGACTTACCGTCAAGACAAGGATGGGGAGTGCCAGCATATGCACTTATTTCATGAGCGGGATTGGGGGCTTATCATTTATGACGAAGTGCATTTGCTTCCGGCTCCTGTATTTCGCACAACGGCAGATTTACAGGCAACTAGACGGCTTGGTTTGACAGCTACACTCGTCCGTGAGGATGGATGCGAACGGGATGTATTTTCCTTGATTGGTCCGAAGCGGTATGAGCTCCCTTGGAAGGAGCTGGAGCAGGATGGTTGGATTGCCGAGGTGGATTGTGTAGAGGTTCGTGTGCCCTTATCAGAGGCTGGCAGACGGCACTACCTTCAAGCCGGCGAGCGAGACAAGGCAAGAATCGCGGGAGAAAATGAATTGAAGATAGAGGCTGTAAAGCGCCTCCTTCAGCGCCATCCCGGTGTTCCAACTTTGGTTATCGGGCAATATTTGCAGCAGTTGGATCGGTTATCGCAGTCACTGAATGCCCCTGTATTGACTGGGAAGACGCCGCAAGAGGAGCGGGAGCAGTTGTATACGCAGTTCAAGCAAGGAGCGATACAAGTGTTGATTGTCTCCAAGGTTGCTAACTTTGCTGTGGATTTGCCGGATGCTACGGTAGCGATACAAGTGTCTGGAAGCTTCGGATCAAGGCAGGAGGAGGCCCAGCGGTTAGGTAGACTGCTTCGTCCCAAGGCGGATGGGAGACAAGCAAGCTTCTATTCAGTTGTGAGCGAAGATACGAAGGAGCGGGATTACGCCTTGAAGCGACAGCGGTTCCTCGTGGAACAGGGGTACCAATATGCAATTGAGCAACAGGAGGGCAGCCATGAATACGTATCAACTATGGAAGCGAACGGAACAGGATAAGGAGCATCCACGCAGCCAGCAGTGGAGAACATTCAACGATAATCCTGACCGGATTGCCGAGGCATATGCAGCACTGTCTGAGGAGCATAGAGTCTCGTACGATGTCATGCTCGATCGATCTGCTACTCTCCCTTTCGCATTGGATTCCCTGCGCAAATGGCATGGCCCTCAGGCAACAGGGGCGATGCTGCGTGCTGCTTGCGGATCGTTGTTGAAGTCAGGTCTGTTGGCAAGTGTCCGAACATCCTGGGGAGAGCGGCTTTTGTTCATTCCGAAGGACATATACGTGCATTTGCTTGCAATGCGTCTAGACGATGCGTTCTCGAAGTATGATTGCGTACCGGAAGGAGCGGAAATGGGAGATGCATTCCTGTATTCGCTTCATCCTCTCTCTGGAGGCGGTGTAATCTCGGTAGAAGCTTCCAAGGGGATGCTGACTGATTTGTTCCAAATGCTCGTATACGCCATGAATGAAGGCCTTCCGCTTACGGCTAAGGGGAACCTGCATAAGAGAGCGATCACGCGGCTTGATTCCTTGCTTCGTTTGGATGGACAAGCACTTGCATTTTGGAACATCAAAATTCCGTTTGCAGAGTCGTTGCCTATTCATGTAGCCATCGTGCTGGATATGGCTCTCCGGCTTGGGCTGCTGCGTAAAGACCCAACTAGCTATGTGGTGCAGATTGAACAGTTGAAGTGGTGGTTCAGCTTGCCTTCGCACGAAGCACTTCGAGCTATAGCCGAAGTTGTGATTGAGCACTATTTGCCTAATGAGGCGTTGGCAAGACATATTGCTTACTCCGCACTTTATTATGGAAGTTTGCGCAAGTGGAGCTCAGAAGAGAGCATTGTGAACGCTTGTCGGCATCTTGGGTGGCTCGAAGATGATGAACATACATATGAGGCGGTGCGGGAGCAGATTCGGGACTGGCTGAGAACAGCCCACTCCTTAGGGTTGTGCGATGTTGGTACGTCGGATGGATGCTGGATGTTCCGCAGCATACAACAGGAAGAAGGAGTACAACAACGCGTTCTATTCGTCCAGCCCGATTTTGAGATTATGGTGCCGCCTCACACCTCATTTCTCATTCGTTTCGAATTGGAGGTCTTTGCCGAACTGTGGAAGTCCGATCAGATGGATACGTATCGCTTGACTCGTGATTCGTTCGAGAACGGATTGGAGCATGGCCGCTCGGTTCAGTCGGTTCTGTCGTTTCTAGAGAGATGCTCGCTGACGGGAGTACCGGAGAATGTACGCGATGCAATCGAAATGTGGGGCCGTCAATACGGGAGAGTTCAGTTCGCAGAAGTCATTCTGCTTCGTTGTACAGATGCGGATACAGCCCAGGCTGTACAGTCCGCAATGGACAGCTCTGAGCCGCTCAAGAGATGGCTTATTCCCGCAGGTGCCCTCGATTATATTGTCGATCGGGAACATGTTGATGAAGTATCCAATCAGCTGACTCGCTTCGAGCTGCCGCCCTTGCAGCGCTGGGGTGGAGAAGAGCGGATGCGCATGCCATGTCTGTGGCAGGATGTGGTACGCGAACAAGAGGAACTGGAAGCAGATCATGAAGGGCCAGTTTACAGTCCATCCTCATTGCAGTATTATGAAATGGATACCGGTTCGATGGCGCAGGATGTTGATGAGAATAGCTACGACGACATTTCCAGCCAATGGACGAAGGCATTGCGGCCCTATCATACTTCAACGAAGCGTGATATGGTGATGGCGGCCATTCGGCATCAGACACAGCTTGAAGTCGAGGAAGAGGGGCGATCGCACGTGATTGTGCCGCTAACCTCGAAGGTGTCCGATGACAAGAGCTGGGCGGTAACAGCTTACGTATTGCCGTGCCTGTCGAGCGACAAGCCTGTCAACCTGTCTCCTGAGAAGTGGGACAAGGTTCGCTTGATCGTACCGGAGGGGCTGCTGTAGGGTTGGACTGCTGTATGCCCTCAATCGCAATACTTTCAAAAGAATTGAGCGTGATAACGTGCCAATAGAAGAAAAGCAAGATGTTGCCGATATGGCCGTTCTGCTCACCAATGCATATGAATTAGGCGACATGATCAACCAGTCAATAGAGGTTGCCGATTATGTGATGTGGAAAGAACGCATGGAAGGCAATGAGCAGGTTAAGCAGCTCTTACGCGAATTTGCCCGTAAGAAGGAAAGGTTTGAAGAAGCGGAGCGATTTGGTCACTTCCATCCCGATTATCATAAGGCGAAGGATGAAGTGCTCGCTGTACAGCATGAGCTGGAGTCTATAGAAGAAGTATTTCAATTCAAGCAAGCTGAGGAAGCAGTCGATAAGCTGCTGCACAACTTGTCAGAAACAATTGCTCTTGCAGTATCTGAGACGATCAAGGTGCCGAGCAATGATCCACAACCGAAAGGTGGATGTGGGAGCGGAGGTTGCAGCGGCGGCTGCAGCAGTTGTTCATAGCAGCTCGGCTAGGGGAAAGCGAGGAGAGTTATGATTCCTGAACGGACGGGGTATATCATTTGGGTAAACGATGTGAAGGCTGCGCGCAACTTGGATAAATACGGAACGCTTCACTATGTATCGAAGAAGATGCAGTATGCTGTTCTTTATGTAAATGCGGAGAAGGCAGAAGAGACGGTCAAAAATGTGAAACGCTTGAATTACGTGAAGAAGATTGAGCGCTCGTATCGAAATGAGATTAAAACGGAATACAGTAAGGATGTTCCAGACAAAACTCGTTTTTATGGTATGTAAAATCAGATTAGAGCAGAATAGCAGAACTCTCCATTCTATTTGGAGGGGGCTGCTATTTTTTTGTAATTTCCGATTTTATGTTAAAGATTTCCTAAAATGAGGGAAAAAGTTCTGTCCTGAACTTGTGAACAGTTGGCGCATCATGTAATATATTGGGTATATATACATAGATATAAAGACCTAACATGGTGGAGAGTGGTGAAGCCAATGAGAGACAAAGTAATGAATCGATGGAGCACCTATGAACCTTTCTATGTGTTGTTAGGCGATAAGAAAGTAGCCAATGTTGTCATTACGAATCATGCACGGGCTCGCTGGAATGATCGTATCGCGAAGGAAGAGGCGGATATTGAGTCTATAGCAGCGTTCATATGGGACAGCTTGAAGCAGAACCGGATCATCTCTTACTATCGCAATGAGCAGGATGTGTTCTTGATCGATGATGATTTGGTTGTGGTAGCTGAGTTCGTGGAGTCGGACACGGAGTTCGATTTGGCAGGCGATCCATTGTCTAAGATGATCATCGTTACCTTTCTTGGCAAGATGTCGGAGACGATGGAACTGCGTGATTTGAAGACATATTATTCATGGCTGCGGCATTCGCGGCGCATGACGTTGGTGAAGAATAGCCGCAAACATAGATGAATGCTTCCCCGGGTTGCATCGCATATATAATAGGCCAATCAGATCATCTGATTGGTTTTTTTGATTTGGCAACAGCATCGAGCTGAGTTGGTGCGGCAATGATATCAGTGGGAGGAGAAGTCTTATTGATCTTACGGATTTACGCTATAATAGAGCAGAAGAGTTAGGAAAGAGGGGAAAGGCGTATGGGGTTGAATTTTCATCAGCTGCATATTTTCTATAACGTCGCAACAAGAGGAAGTTTCTCGGCTGCTGCGCAAGCGCTGCATATGACCCAGCCGGCGGTAACGATGCAGATTCAGGCATTGGAAGAGTATTTCGGAACGAAGCTGCTGCACCGTTCTACGAAGAAGCTGCAATTGTCTGAGGCGGGCCATAAGCTGTTCCCTTATGCACAGCGTTGTATGGAGCTTGTTCGCGAAACAGAGGAAATAATGTCAAATTATACACTCGACTTGCATGGCAAGCTTGTGCTTGCAGCGAGTTTGACCATTGGTGAATATATGTTGCCGCCGATCCTCGGTCATTTTGCCAAGCTGCACCCGCATTTGGACATCCATATGCGTGTGATGAACAGCTCGCAAATTGTAGAGGGGATTCGCAGTCAACAGCTGCATCTCGGGCTCGTGGAAGCTCCGGTAGCGGATAATGATATTCATGTCGAGCCGATTATGGAGGATGAGCTGCTGCTGGTTGTGCCGCGGGATCACTCGCTGGCAGCGGTTAGTGAAGTGAAGCTTGAGAACGTGCTGTCTTATCCATTTGTGCTGCGGGAAATGGGATCGGGTACGCGCATTGTGATGGAGGAAGCGCTTCGCCAGCAGGGAGTTGACCCCGAGAAGCTACATGTTGTGATGGAGCTAGGAAGCACGGGAGCGGTGAAATCTGCTGTAGAGGCAGGAATTGGCGTAACGATGCTGTCGCCGTATGTTGTACGGCATGAAGAAGCGCTCGGGCTGCTGAAGACTGTTCGTATTCAGCAGGTGAGCATGAAGCGGCAATTTTATGCGGTTCATGCCCAAGCGGATCTGCTGTCGCTGCCTGCGACTGCACTGCTGACGATGCTTCGCAATCGACATGATAAGGAGCTATTACGATGAATAAGCATGAGGATGACATTCAAGTGGATGAGACGATGTTGTTTGCAAGAAAAGGAATGGGCGGTTCTAGTGTTGAGCCAGGCGGGGCGGATCTGCATACCCATACGATAGCTTCAGATGGGATGACATCGCCTGCCTATAATGTGCGGCTCGCCCATTTAGCGGGTCTGAGGGCTCTGGCGATTACCGATCATGACACGGTGCTTGGTGTGCCTGAAGCGATTGAGGCCGGCGCACAGTATGGCATTCACATCGTACCGGGGGTTGAGATCAGTACGGTGGAAGAAGGAATTGATATTCATGTGCTCGGTTATTTCTTAGATATTGAGGATGCGGGATTGCTGGAGCGGTTGGCTGATTTGAGAGCTGTGCGGGATCGCCGCAATGAAATGCTTGTAGCGAAGCTGACGGAGCTGGGAATTCCACTGACGATGGAGGAAGTGGTGTCCGAGCTTGGGCGGCCGCTGTCTCCAGGCGAGACGGTAGGACGTCCCCATATCGCGGATGCCTTGGTTCGCCGAGGCATTGTTCGTAATATGAAGGAGGCTTTCGATGAGTATTTGGGTGCTGGCGGCAAGGCTTATGTGAACCCGCCGCGCATACGGCCACAAGAGGCAGTGCGGTGGATTCATGAAGCGGGCGGTGCTGCAGTTATGGCACATCCGGGCATCTACCATCGTGATTATCTGGTCATTCAGTTGCTGGATGCGGCGCCATGGGATGGCATAGAGGTATGGCATTCGGATCATTCGGAAGAGGACGCGAAGCGTTATAGCGAGATGGCAAGTGCAAGAGACTTGCTGCAAACGGCAGGCTCTGACTTCCACGGTGCGCGCAAGGGGGATGTATTCCATGGGGCTTTGGGCGGACGTAGGGTTCATGAGCAAATGGTTCAGCAGCTTCAAGAGCGGTCAGAGCAATATCAAGCGAAGCAAAGAAGCTAAATGAAAATGAACTAAGACCTAGCAAATCGGGATACTCCTTAACAGGATCAACATGAACGAATAGAGAAGAAGACCTGCTGATTAGCAGGTCTTCTTCGTATGCGAGCGGGTTGGCCATACTGTGCAAGACTGCGGTTAGCCGCCCTGCTTCACGGTCAGGCTCATGCCCTCAATGCGTTTTGCATCAGGGGTAATGAACAACGTTTTCTGACGTTCGTAGATGACGAACCCAGGTTTGGCTCCGTTAGGCTTCCGCACATGGCGGATAAGTGTATAGTCAACAGGCACCTGGCTGGAATGCTTCGCCTGACTGAAATAAGCGGCAAGCTGGGCTGCTTCCTCTAATGTCGCATCTCCGAACTGTTCGCTGCGTATGACAACATGTGATCCAGGGATATCCTTGGTGTGCAGCCAAGTATCGTTCGGCTTGCCGAGGCGATTGGTTACATATTCATTTTGCAAATTATTTTTGCCTACGTAGATTGGAATGTCTTCCGATGACGTGTAGCAATAGATGGTTGGACGTCCATCCTTCTTCTTCCGCTTGTCCTTGCGGCCCCGGTCACGCAAGTAGCCTTGGCCAACAAGCTCCTCTCGAATTTCCTGTGCATCTTGCACCGTTGCATCCTCCAACTGCTGCATAAGCGTTTCAAAATAGCGATTTTCCTCTTTGGCAGCAGACATTTGTTCTTGGACGACGGCGATGCTGTTTTTAGCTTTATTATATTTTTTGAAATAACGCTGTGCATTGTCTGAAGGAGTGAGCAGCGGATCAAGCGGTATCGTCATGGACGCACCGTTCTCATCGTAATAATTGATGAGTGTGATATCTCTATCTCCCTTCGTAATCATATGCAGGGATGCAAATAACAGCTCACCCATAATGCGTAATCGATCCGCATCCTGTGCTTCATTGAGCGTTTCCTCTAATTTGTCGAGTTTCTTCGCATTCTTCGTATGCTCCTGTTGCAGGAAGCGGAACAAATCGCCAACACGCTGCTTAATCATGTCGCGCTCGGCCTTGTCCCCATAAAAGTGCTCCATACAGTCACTCATTGTATCGAAGTATCGAGCTTCCCCGTGAATATGGGTAATATTCAGCGCTGAAAAATACGTTTTACCGCGTTCATCTGCAAGCAGGGTAGGCTTGTACCGCTGATTAGCGACATCGTCCATTGCTTGGAGAAAGGCTTCGCTCAGGTGCTGGGCTAATGTTTCCGGTGTACGCGTCTCCTCGGTGGATTCCGTGGCGGTTGGTACAGCGTACAATCCTGTACGCCATACGATCTCATCGGCCAATCGTGGGCTCACACCCGAGAAGTGCTGGACAAGCCATTTGGACAAAAATTTGGAGTCGATGCGTTGTTCCGGTTGTTCCGCTGACTCTTCCGCCTGCTCCACAAACATGGATAGGAAGGTAGCGGGTTCCACGCTCAGCGGATCCAGTTTGTGCTGTTCAGGCGGTGCCGTATATGTGAATCCAGGCATGACGATGCGGAAGCTGCTGATGGCAGGAGTGACATGATGAATGCCGTCAATAATGGTGAATGATGACGGTTCAACAATGATAATGTTACTGTGTCTGCCTGTAAGCTCAATGATGATCTTCTTCAGTGATTCATCTCCAAGCTCATCCCGCGAACGAACGGTAATATGTACAATACGTTCCCGGCCAATCTGCTCGATCTTCTCAATAACGCCGCCCTCGCAATGTTTGCGCATGAGCATGCAGAACATTGGCGGTTCCGGCGGGTTCATGTACGAATGCTCTGTAAAATGAATGCGCGGATACGTTGGGTTGGCGGAGAGCAGCAGTTTGCGATTTTTGCCTCCCGTTCGGATATGCAGAATCAAGTCGTGTTCGGTAGGTTGATATAATTTAAGAATGCGAGCGCCTACCGTCTGTTGCAGTTCATCGACGAGGGCACGGGTTACAATTCCATCTAATGACATTATGAACTAACTCCTGTCTATCGAAATTCAATTCCTCGGCAAGCCTGCCGCAGCAAGCGGTATATCTGAGCATATGCTCTACATATACCGTGCTTCGTTCTAGTAGCGGGAACTGATCATCCTTCATTTGTGAACAAAAGCGCATATGACGGACGTCAATATGCTGTATCTCCTATCATGCCATATTTTTAATGAAAACTTAAGTGTCTCTTGGATCGTTGGGATATTTTTGGACTCGTCCGAATACCTATAGCGTAGAGGCTGTCTGCTTGGACACTTTTGCAAGGCTATCATACGGAACAATAACGGGAATGGAAAGGGGTACGAACCATGGATCAAATGAAGTGGCACCAGGCATCTTCGGAGCAATTGCTTCAAGCGCTGGGAGTCCACAGGGAAGAAGGGCTCTCTGATGAAGAAGCGGCGTCTCGCCAAACGCGTTTCGGGCATAATGAGCTGTCTGAAGGAGCGCGCATCTCGCCGATCACCTTGTTTTTAAACCAATTTAAAGATTTCATGGTACTGGTTCTTGCCGGTGCTACGCTCGTATCTGGGATACTCGGAGAGTATCTTGATGCCATAACGATTATTGCGATTATTTCACTGAATGCTGTACTCGGTTTCATTCAAGAGTTTAGAGCGGAACGATCGCTTCATGCATTAAAGCAGATGTCTGCGCCTACGGCCAATGTGCTTCGCAACAAGCAAGTGCGCAGTGTGCCCGCGAGTGAGCTTGTACCCGGGGACATCGTGCTTCTGGAGAGTGGAGATCGTGTGCCTGCCGACATCCGTTGGTTTGAGACGAACAGCTTGTATGCTGAGGAATCTGCCTTGACCGGAGAGTCGGTACCTGTTGGCAAGCATGCCAAGCCGATAGATAAGGAAGATATCCCATTAGGAGATATGAAAAATATCGGATTCATGGGCACGATGGTTACCCGCGGCTCCGGCAAAGGCGTTGTTATCCGAACAGGTATGGACACCGAGATGGGGAAAATCGCCGATCTAATCGAAAACACCGAATCGATGGATACTCCGCTGCAGCATCGGCTTGAGCAACTAGGCAAAATTCTAATTATCGTCGCCCTTCTGGTGACGGTAGTGGTTGTGGCTGCTGGTATTATGCATGGACAACCCGCGATGACGATGTTTTTGGCGGGTGTCAGCTTGGCTGTTGCTGCAATTCCCGAAGGATTGCCAGCGATCGTTACGATTGCGCTGGCCCTGGGCGTTCAGCGCATGATTAAGCGCAAGGCTATCGTTCGCAAGCTGCCGTCAGTGGAGACGTTAGGGTGCGCCTCTGTCATATGCTCGGACAAAACAGGAACACTTACGCAGAATAAGATGACGGTAACCCGCATATGGACAGGTGGTCGTTCACTTGAAGTTAGCGGGGAAGGATTTGAGCCGACTGGACAAATTACAGAACTAGGCAAGCAGTTGGATTTGAAGCACGATCAGTCTCTGCGCCGAGTGCTGCAGATCAGTGCATTGTGCAATAATGCCACCCTTATCGAATCTTATCCGACCGAACAACAAGCCGCTCCGTCTGAACGTAAAAAGGGGAAGAACGGTAAGCAAGCTGCGGGCAAAGAAAAGGAAGAGCTGAGGCCGATCTGGGACATTAAGGGTGATCCAACAGAAGGAGCACTGGTTGTACTGGCTGCGAAGTTAGGGATGACGCCGCAGTCATTGTCCGCCGTGTATGAACGCGTTGGAGAAATTTCCTTTGACTCGGATCGCAAGCGGATGTCTGTCATTGTGAAGCATCAGGGTGGTCGTCTCGCTTTGGTGAAGGGTGCGCCTGATGTGCTGCTTGAACGGTGCAGCTATGCACTGTGGGATGGCAAGGTCGTTCCATTCACGGCGACATTGAAGCAGAAGGCATTAGCAGCGAACGAAGCTATGGCGAAGCAGGCGCTCCGTGTACTGGGGCTTGCCTATCGTGAAATGAAACCCAGTGAAGATGCGGAGAATGAATCTGCAGTGGAATCCCAGCTCGTGTTCGCAGGATTAGCGGGTATGATTGATCCGCCGCGCCGCGAGGCAAGAGAAGCCATTGCTATCTGCAGACGTGCTGGAATTAAGACGGTAATGATTACGGGTGATCATCAATTGACTGCAGAAGCGATCGCCAATCAGCTCGGCATCATCCCGCGCGGCGGATTAACGATGAGCGG
This sequence comes from Paenibacillus sp. KS1, assembly GCF_001680695.1. Taxonomy (NCBI): domain Bacteria; kingdom Bacillati; phylum Bacillota; class Bacilli; order Caryophanales; family Paenibacillaceae; genus Paenibacillus; species Paenibacillus sp. KS1. The sequence continues at coordinate 59,525 of NZ_MAIS01000003.1, forward strand.
AGTGCAGCTTGCTATGATGGATGATGATGCGCTGGATAAGGTCGTGGACAATGCCTATGTATATGCGAGGGTTTCGCCAGAGCATAAGCTGAGAATCGTTAAGGCATTACAGCGCAGGGGTCATGTTGTGGCGATGACAGGGGACGGTGTCAATGATGCTCCTGCCATTAAGGCTGCAGATATCGGCATTGCGATGGGGAAAACAGGTACCGATGTAACCAAAGAAGCCTCGTCGCTCATCCTGAGCGATGATAATTTTGCAACGATCGTAGCGGCCATTGAGGAAGGACGCGGCATTTACGAGAATATTCGCAAATTTATACGATACTTACTAGCTTCGAACGTAGGGGAAATATTAGTCATGTTTCTTGCCATGATTCTAGGACTTCCCTTGCCGCTTGTACCGATACAAATTTTATGGGTGAATCTGGTGACTGACGGGCTGCCTGCAATGGCGCTCGGCGTCGATCAGCCTGAGAAGGATTTAATGGAGCATCGGCCGCGGTCTGCAAAGGAAAGTATCTTCTCACGGAGATTGGGTTGGAAAATTATTAGCCGAGGCATCTTGATTGGGGTTTGTACGCTAATCGCATTTTGGCTTACATGGAGTACGGATCCAGACAGTGCTGCACAGCTTACGAAAGCTCAATCCGTCGCATTTGCGACACTCGTACTAGCCCAGCTTATTCATGTGTTTGATTGCCGAAGCTCTCGTTCGATTTTCCATCGGAATTTCTTGCAGAACCGCTACTTGGTGCTGGCAGTTGCCTCCTCGGTTGTGCTTCTGCTTGGTGTGCTCTATATCGAGCCGTTGCAGCCAATATTCAAGACGGTTCCGCTCAACTTCAGAGATTGGGCGATTACATTTGTCATGGCTGGCATTCCAACCTTCTTGATGGGGATCGGATCAGTCTTGTCCGGCAAGAAGTCGGGACGGCCAAGTGGGGCGAATCCCGCCTATACCTCCAATCGAAGAGCGGCTTGAAGTTGGTAAATGTTGAAGAATATATTTATGCGAAAAGTGCAAATATTGATCCGCTAGGTTTATAGATTAACAAGCCTTTATTCGGTAAAATTTGAGTTGTTATGAATGACTCGAATGTGGTCAATAATGCAAACTGAGTTTGCCGTATGAAAGGTTGATTGCGATGAAATTTACAAAGATGCATGGACTCGGCAATGACTTCGTTATTGTTTATGGAGAGCAGGAGCTTCCAGCTAACGTATCTGAGTTGGCGGTTGCAGTCTGTAATCGCCATTTCGGTATTGGTGCTGACGGTCTTGTATATATATTGCCTTCTGAATCTGCTGATGTGAGAATGCGAATTATTAATTCGGATGGGTCAGAAGCTGAACAGTGCGGTAATGCGATTCGATGTGTCTCGACCTATGTCGTGGAGCATGGATATGTGAAGCGAGATGAGCTTACGATCGAGACTCAGGCTGGTGTGCAGCATGTTCAGATCATTCGTGAGGACGGATGCGTCCATGCTGTGCGTGTAGATATGGGAGAGCCAGTGCTTGAAGGGCTGCAGGTACCGACGGTATTTGATAAGCCTGCTGTCATTGACCAGCCAATTGAAGCAGGCGGCCACGCATTTACGTTTACGGCAGTATCTATGGGTAATCCACACTGTGTCATCTATGTGGATGATGCAGCAACGTTCGATATCCATGGATGGGGGCCGCTGTTGGAGAGTCACTCTTATTTTCCGCGGAACATCAATGTAGAGTTTGTCTCTATTCATACACGCGATCATGTCACGATGCGAGTATGGGAGCGGGGAGCAGGGGCTACTCTTGCATGTGGAACAGGCGCTTGCGCGACGCTCGTATCGAGTGTGCTTAATGGGTTGACGGACAGAGCGGCAACCGTATCGCTTGCAGGAGGAGACTTATTTATTGAATGGAATGCTGCGGATAATCATGTTTACATGACAGGGCCTGCAACATTTGTATTTGATGGAGTATGGGAGTAAGGAACTTAATAAACTGGATGAGTTGAGAACATGAGGGGTCGCTGTAGTCGATGCAGCTGGCCTCTTTTTTATGCTGTGATGTACGTATAACACAGTATTTTGGTGGAAATTCTATGAGATTTTCAAAAAAAGACGAACAAAATGGGCGATTTTACTTGATGAACCGCGGTTTCTTGATAGAATGTTTACTAAGCAAGTTACTACTATATACAGAGGATTCACCAACGATGGGAGATTGGGGTGCGAGACAGGATGAAGAACTTTCGGGAAGCACTGCACGAGCAAATCATAATTGGCGATGGTGCAATGGGGACGTATTTGTATCAACTTGGGTATCCTGTTGGTATCTCGTATGAAATACTGAATGTTACCGACCCAGATGTAATCCGCAATATCCATAAGCAGTATGTGGATGCAGGTGCGGGTCTGCTAGAGACGAATACATTCACTGCGAATCGGGAGAAGCTCTACAGACATGGCAAAGAGCATCTCGTTAAGGATATTAATAGAGCGGCTGTCCGCCTTGCCCGTGAAGCAGCAGGAAATCAAGCTTATGTGATAGGTGCGCTGGGTTCTATTCGAGCAGGTAAACGTGAGAATGTTCATACCAACCAAGTCATTCGAGATTATCATGAACAGATGTCGGCCATGCTGGAAGAAGGCGTTGACGGCATTATGTTTGAGACCTTCTACGATCTGGAAGAAATGCGTCTTGCCTTGCAAGTGGTGCGTGAACTGGATCAAGATGTTCCTGTAATCTGTCAATTCGCCGTGGAGGAATCTCGGAGAACGAAGGATGGCAAGAGCTTGCTGGAAGCATTCCGCGTCTTGCGTGACGATGGAGCGGATGTAGTAGGATTGAACTGCCATATGGGTCCGAATGGCGTGCTGCGTGCGCTTGAGGGTGTTCAAGGGCGTATCGACCTGCCGTTGTCTGCATTCCCCAATGCAGGTCTGCCTGATTATGTCGATGGACGCTACAACTTCGTTGCATCCGCAGAATATATGGCGCAAAGCGCGGTTAAATTCGTGCAGATGGGTGCTCGGATTGTCGGCGGCTGCTGCGGAACGACACCTGAACATGTTGCGGCGATCGTAGAAGCACTCCGGGATGTAGAAGTTCCTGAGCTCCCTGTGCAGCCTGTGGAAAGCATCATTATTGAAGAGGAATCAGAATCTATGCTTTGGCATGACGGTGCTGCTTGCTATGACGGCTGTGATCATGGACACGATGCTGAGGAATCAATAGTCGATATGGTGCGATCACGTCATACAGTCATCGTAGAGCTGGATCCGCCTCGTGATCTGGATGTATCGAAGTTCATGAAGGGTGCGCAGGTATTGAAGGAGGCGGGGGTTGACGCCCTGACGTTGGCAGATAATTCGCTTGCCGTTACCAGAATGAGCAACTTGGCTCTTGGTTACATGGCACTTGATAAAGTCGGCATTCGCCCGCTTGTCCATATTGCATGCCGAGATCGCAATCTGATAGGAACTCAGTCCCACATGATGGGCCTTCATGCACTTGGCATTGACCATGTGCTCGCTGTAACGGGAGATCCGGCCCGATTCGGTGATCTTCCTGACTCGAGCTCGGTATACGACATGACCTCTTTCGAGATCATTCGGATGATTAAGCAGTTGAATAGTGGTCTCGCATTCTCAGGCAAGCCGCTCAAGCAGAAGGCGAAGTTCGTCGTTGGCGGCGCATTTAATCCGAATGTGAAGCATCTGGATAAAGCGATTGCGCGTTTGGAACGGAAAATCGAGGCCGGTGCGGATTACATTATGACGCAGCCCGTCTATGATAAAGAGTTAATTGTACGGATAGCAGAAGGTACGAAACATCTTAATGTACCAGTCTTTATCGGGATTATGCCGCTTGCGAGCGGACGCAATGCTGAATATCTCCACAATGAGGTACCCGGTATCGAACTGTCCGATGAAGTACGTAGTAGAATGAACGGATTAGAAGGGGAAGCTGGGCGCAAGGAAGGGGTCGCCATCGCGAAGGAACTGCTGGATGTCGCGCTTACCCATTTTAAGGGCATCTACTTCATGACGCCGTTCATGTTCTATGAAATGACAGCCGAATTGACCCAGTATGTATGGGAAAAAGCGGAACGCCAGGCAGACCCCTTGTATCGTCTGACATAATCAATTAAAATAGGGTAATGGATGTGGTGCCCGTGGTCTATAGTATGACTGGTTACGGTCAGTCTACCCGCGAGATTGGCGGGTACAAGATAACGATTGAAGCGAAGTCTGTTAACCATCGTTACTGCGAAGCTGTGCTTCGCTTGCCGAGAGAATGGACATGCTATGAGGATCGTCTTCGGCGCATCGTTCAGCAGAAGGTTAGTCGCGGCCGAATCGATGTGTTTATGAATAAGGAGCGGAACGGCGAGGTCAAGTCGGTTGTGGAATTGAATCGGCAAACGCTCGAAGCGTATCTTCAAGCTTCTGCGAAAGTTCAAAGTGAGTATGGTGTAGCGGGAGATTTGTCGGTTACCGACTTGCTCTCGCTTCCTGATTTGTTCACGGTTAGAGAGTTAACCTCTTGGTCGGAGGAGGAGCTTGCTGCTTCTCTGGAATCGGGATTGCTGGAAGCAATGGATGGATTGTGCAGGATGCGCGCCATGGAAGGCAGCCACCTCAACCGAGATTTGGCGGAACGACTGAGCCGGTTGGAATTGCTCCATTCGGAACTCACAGAATGGGCTCCGGTCGTTGTGACCGATTATCGAGCGAAACTGAATCAACGTATCGAACAACTGTTGGATGCCAGTTTTCCAATGGACGAGCATAAGCTTGCACTGGAAGTGGCACTGTTTGCGGAACGCTCCAACATTGATGAAGAACTGACGCGGCTGAAGAGCCATTTCGAACAGTTCAGACGACTGCTCGAAAGTAATGAAGCGATAGGACGCAAGCTTGATTTTCTTGTACAAGAAATGAACCGCGAAACGAACACCATCGGCTCCAAGGCGAATCATTTGGAAATAACGAACCGCGTCGTTGAAATGAAAGCGGAGCTGGAGAAAATTCGCGAACAAGCAGCGAATATTGAATAAATTGTGGAGCGCTCGAAAGTAGAGGGAGGACCTGTAATGGCGATTAAGCTAATCAATATCGGATTTGGTAATATCGTATCTGCCAACCGGATCATTTCGATTGTGAGCCCGGAATCGGCTCCAATTAAACGAATCATTCAAGAGGCTCGAGACCGTCATATGCTGATTGACGCTACATACGGCCGACGCACGCGTGCCGTAATTATTACGGACAGCGACCATGTCATTTTGTCCGCTGTGCAGCCTGAAACGGTAGCTCACCGTCTATCTACAAAGGATGACGACAACGACGAATAAGATGGAGACGAAGATGAAGAAGGGGTTATTGATTGTGCTGTCCGGCCCATCTGGCGTCGGTAAGGGCACAGTATGCAAAGCTTTACTGAAGAAAACCAACGATCTTACTTATTCCGTGTCTGCAACGACACGCGAGCCGCGTGCCGGCGAAGTAGACGGTGTGAATTATTTCTTCAAATCACGCGAGGAATTCATGCAGATGATCGAGGAAGATCGTTTGCTTGAATATGCGGAATACGTAGGTAACTATTACGGAACACCATGTGACTTCGTTGAACAGACGTTGGCTGAAGGCCGTGATGTTATTTTGGAAATCGAAGTGCAGGGTGCAATGAAGGTGAAGGAGAAATTCCCGAACGGAATTTTCATCTTCTTGCTCCCGCCGTCGCTCGACGAGCTGAAGGATCGCATTCGTGGTCGCGGTACAGAGCAGGAGCACGTAATCGATTCCCGGATGAATGTAGCCGTTGAAGAGATTGCGTTAATGGAGAACTATGATTACGCGGTCGTTAACGACGAGATTGATCTTGCGTGCAAGCGTATAGAGAGCATCATCATTGCCGAACATTGTAAGATTGGGTCTCAAGAATAAGCTGCAGCAAGGCGCACTTTCATTGGAAGTGTGCCTTGTCACGGTTGTTAGAAGAGAGCGGCTTCTACAACGTAGATAAACGGCATATATTGTCTGCTGGGCGTCTGCGTCAGAAGCGAGGATACGAAAAAAGGAGTGCTGAACCATGCTTTATCCTTCCATTGATGAATTGATGAAAAAGGTTGACAGTAAATATTCTTTGGTAGTTGCAGCTTCACGCCGTGCGCGCCAATTGCGTGAGGGCGGTCGTACGGAATTGAAAAACCCAAAATCCCATAAACAAGTGGGCGTGGCTTTGGAAGAAATTTATGGCGATTACATTCACACAGAGCAAGACCACAGTCAGCTTCAACCAGGTGAATAAACACAACTGCAAATGCGAGCTGGAAGGCTCTTGGTCAGAGAATGAGGCACGAGTTGACCAGTGGCGCATAGCAGGACGGAAGTTCATACAAGTTTGAAAAAGGATAACAACCGCAAGGTTGTTATTTTTTTCAAGAAGAAGGAACAAGGAAGTACTGTAATAGCAATAATTCCTAAAAAATGATACGTTCGGCGGCATATTGGGCCGATTAATCGCCATGCAGTATGGTCATGAATCGCTAGCGGCTAAGGGGATGTCGGCATGTAGGCTGAACGGAAAGGCGGGATACAATGTTGCAAGGGAAAACGATAGTGCTCGGAGTTACTGGAGGCATTGCCGCTTATAAAGCTGCTGCCTTGTGCAGCAAGCTGAAGCAGGAAGGTGCAGAGGTTCACGTTATTATGACGAAATCGGCAACGGAATTCATTACCGAGTTGACTTTCCAAACGCTATCTCGTCATCTCGTATATACAGATACGTTTGACGAGAGGGATGCATCTGTCGTCTCTCATATTGACTTGGCGGATCGGGCTGATCTGATTCTGGTAGCACCTGCAACAGCGAATGTAATTGGGAAGATGGCACACGGGCTTGCGGATGATATGCTGACGACAACGGTGCTTGCAACGACGGCTCCTGTCATTGTTGCGCCAGCGATGAATGTACATATGTATGTCCATCCTGCAGTTCAGCATAACATGGGGATGCTGCGCGAGCGTGGAGTCCACTTCATAGAGCCAGAAGAGGGCCTCCTCGCCTGCGGTTATACAGGCAAGGGAAGAATGGCAGAGCCCGAGCATATCATCGAGCAGCTCAAACAGTGGATGGCTTCCAACAAGCTGCCTGAGAGATTCGGGCCGAGCAATGTGATGACAAGCGTCAAGGCGAATGGCTCTGGCGTACCGCCAGAAGCTGCTGCACAAGAAGAACTGCTTCTATATGGCAAAACGGTACTTGTCACAGCAGGTGGAACTGTTGAACGCATTGACCCCGTTCGCTATATAACGAATGATTCCTCAGGCAAGATGGGATTTGCTATCGCAGAGGCGGCGCGAAATATGGGGGCTCAGGTGGTCGTAGTAGCAGGACAAACGCAAGTATGCCCGCCAGAAGGGGTAACGATTGTCCGCGTGGAATCCACACAGGATATGTACGAGGAAGTCATGAGCCGCTATCCAGAGATTGATCTGGTTGTGAAGACAGCAGCAGTTGCGGACTATCGTCCGGTCGCACGGGCACCTCAAAAGTTGAAAAAGACTGGGGAACGTCTCATCATTGAGTTGGAACGGAACCCGGATATTTTAGAAGAGCTTGGGCGCCAAAAGTCGAAGCAATTCCTCGTTGGCTTTGCCGCAGAGACGGAGCATGTTGATCAATACGCGGCAGATAAGCTGCGCCGCAAACGGCTTGATCTCATCGTTGCGAATGATGTATCGCGATCAGAAGGTGGATTTGGATCTGATAACAATGAGGTATCGATTTATGACGCGGAAGGTCTTGTAGAACGAATTCCGCTTATGGCGAAAAGCGGGGTTGCGAAGCGTATATTGCAGTTGGCTGCATCGAGAATGAAGGATCCGACCCGGGTGCTGGCAGGCGCTGAAGAGGTGCATCCGATTGAGTAGTGAACATGACTGGATGCCTGCACATGAGCCTTTGTTCCATGCGGTGGGGGCCACAGTCTTGGATGAAGGAACTCGCTGCAATGTGGCTCAGGTCATTGTTGATGTATCTAGCAAGGCAACGAATCGCCCATTTGATTATGCAGTGCCGCAGGATATGGAGGCATGGCTCGAAATTGGCAGCAGAGTTGGGGTTCCTTTTGGCGGGAGAACCGTACAAGGATTCGTCATCGGACTGTCAGATACGACGGATGTGCCGAAGTCTAGATTGAAGCCCATCCAGCAGCTGCTCGACATTGTCCCTCCTCTGCGTCCTGATTTGGTGCAGCTTGCGAAGTGGATGAGTGACCGCTATGTATGTACTTTGACGGCAGCGCTGCAGGTTATGATTCCTGGCGCAATGAAGGGCAAACGGGAGAAGGCCGTTCAACTTGGGGAAGATGCGGTGTTGTATATGCATCACACACGCCTTCATGAAGAGCAGATGAAGGCTGACGATCCTTCAATTGTGGACTCACAGCTTCCCGATCAACTTGAGCTTATGCCGCATAAACTGCTTGCGGACAGCCTCACCGCTGAACTGCTTGCTTATGTAGAACGGAACGAGCCAATCGCTGCCGATAAGCTGCTGCAGGCATTCCCAGCCGGAGCCGCCCTAATCAAAGAGGCGATGCAGCACGGGTGGCTCGTGGAGACGGAGCGAATTAAAGATCGTATCGGCGTGAAGAAGCTGAAGCGTGTTCGCCTTGCTGTGGAACCGGATCAGGCTGAGCAAGCAGCGGTGGAGATTGGCGCTCGCGCTCGCCGTCAGCAGGAATTGCTTCGGCAGCTTCTTGAATTCGGCGGGGAACTTCCGCTTCGCTCGCTCAATGCTTCTGCGGTGAAAGCCTTGGAAGGCAAAGGATTGGTCGTCGTCGACGAGGTTGAGGTTATGCGTGATCCATACGCCGACCGGCGCTTCAAGCCGACTCAGCCGCTGCCTCTAACAGAAGAGCAGCAGAGCGTTCTAAGCCGAATTACCGAAATGCTGGATGAGGGCTCTGCGCAATCATTTCTTCTCCACGGTGTGACCGGAAGCGGCAAGACAGAAGTATACTTGCAGGCAATCGACCGCTGTCTCCGTTCCGGCAGACAAGCGATCGTGCTGGTACCGGAAATATCACTGACCCCTCAAATGGTAGAGCGGTTCAAGGGACGATTCGGCTCAAAGGTGGCTGTTATGCACAGTCGCCTGTCCCAAGGGGAGCGTTACGATGAGTGGAGGAAAATACGAGAGCGGCGCGTTCAGGTTGCGATTGGAGCGCGTTCTGCCATATTTGCTCCATTTGAGCATATCGGTCTTATCATTATGGATGAAGAACATGAAACCTCTTATAAGCAGGAAGAGACACCGAAGTATCATGCCCGCGATGTGGCCGTAGAGCGAGCTAGACTGCATGACGCCGTTGTTGTGCTTGGATCAGCGACGCCCTCTATGGAGACGTATTACGCGGCCAAGCTTCATGGATATGAAGCTCCGCCGTCAGGGCTGGAGCCGCCTGCTTGGGATTTGGCTCCGCTGGCCATGCCGACTCGCGTTGGCGGCAGAGCGCTTCCTCCCGTGACGATTGTGGATATGCGTGAGCAACTGAAGATAGGCAATCGCTCGATGTTCAGCGCTCCGCTGGAGAAGGCGCTGGAGGAGCGGATCGAACGGGGAGAGCAGACAGTTCTGCTGTTGAATCGGCGTGGTTACTCCACATTCGTGATGTGCCGGACGTGTGGGTATGTTGCCCAATGTCCTGAATGTGATATTTCTCTGACTTATCATATGAAGTCTGGGCATATGCGCTGTCATTATTGTGGGTACGCGGAACGGGCACCAGTCGTCTGTCCCTCATGCGAAAGCGAGCATATACGCTACTTTGGCACAGGGACACAGCGTGTTGAAGAGCAGCTAGCCAAGCGTTTTCCGGGCATACGTGTCATTCGGATGGACGTGGACACGACGACGGAGAAGGGATCGCATGAACGTCTGCTTGCCCAGTTCGGTGAACGCAAGGCAGATGTACTGCTGGGGACGCAGATGGTCGCGAAGGGACTTGATTTCCCTTATGTGACATTGGTAGGTGTTATCGCTGCGGATTCTGCGCTGCACATGCCGGACTTCCGAGCGGCGGAGAAGACATTCCAGCTTCTTACGCAGGTCGCAGGCCGTGCAGGCAGACATCAGCTGCCAGGCGAAGTAATTGTGCAGACCTATGCGCCGGAACATTACTCCATTACCCATGCTGCCCAGCATGATTACTCGGCTTTCGCCTCAGATGAGCTAAGGCATAGAATGCAGCAGATGGTTCCGCCTTTTTGTCGATTGGCCTTGCTCTCTATGACACATGAACAGCTGCCGCTGCTCGTGCGTGTCGCAGAGAACGCTGCCCTGCGGCTGAAGGAGCTGGCTGAGCAGCGAGGATGGCTTCATGGGCTGAACGAAGCAGCCAATGCGGTTGAAATTTTGGGGCCAGTTGCTTCTCCAATTCCGCGAATTAAGAACCGCTACCGGTTCCAATGCATTATCAAGAGCAGAGGAAATGTTGATTTGTCCTCTTTGATGGCAGATGCGATGAAGGAGTTCGACATGGTATCCAAAGAACAGGATGTATGGTTCAATGTAGATATCGACCCGCAAATGATGATGTAGAGATGAATATAAAGCACTGGAGCATTCGTCATCAGCGTATATGGTGAATAAACTATAAATAAACGATTCAAAAAGGAAGGTGTGCCCGATGGCATTACGAATTATTGTACACGAACCAGATGAGGTTTTGCATCAAATAGCAAAGGAAGTTCCTAAGATTACGCCGAATATTCAGAAGCTGCTGACAGATATGGCAGATACGATGTACCATGCTGAAGGTGTCGGACTTGCTGCACCGCAGATCGGTATCTTGAAGCGTGTCATTGTTGTAGATGTCGGCGATGAGCATGGATTGATCGAGATGGTGAACCCTGTTATCCTGTCTGCGGAAGGAGAACAGCTTGGACCAGAAGGCTGCTTGAGCATTCCAGGAATCAATGGGGACGTACTCCGCCATCAGAAAATCACGGTAAAAGGGCTTGACCGCAATGGCCGTGAAATTACGGTCGAAGCTGAAGATTTCTTGGCTCGTGCATTCCAGCATGAGATCGACCATTTGAACGGTGTATTGTTCACCGAAATTGCAGAACGGGTATATGAGGTGCCCCGCGAAGGCAGGGAATAAATGATGACGAAGATTGTATTTATGGGGACGCCTGAGTTCGCGGTTCCTTGCTTGGAGAATTTGTTAAAAGAAGGGTACGAAGTTGCAGCGGTGGTCACTCAGCCGGATCGTCCGGTAGGGCGTAAACGTGTGCTGACGCCTACACCAGTGAAGGCTGCTGCGCTGGAGCATGGGATTCCTGTATGGCAGCCGGAGAAGCTTCGTACCTCTACCACGATAGAGGATATTCGCGCTTTGGAGCCGGATCTTATTGTTACTGCAGCTTATGGACAGATTCTGCCGAAGTCTGTGCTTGATATTCCGCGTCTCGGCTGTATTAATGTACACGGTTCACTTCTGCCGAAGTACCGTGGAGGTGCGCCAATTCAGCGTTCTATCATGAATGGCGAGCCGGTGACTGGTGTAACGATTATGTATATGGCGGAAGGCATGGATACAGGCGATATGATCAGACCGATTGAAGTGCCGATTACGGATGAGGATAATGCCGGCACGATGTTCCAGAAGTTAAGCGCTGCAGGAGCACAGCTTCTGATCGATACGCTGCCGGATCTAATCGCAGGTCGTATCCAGGCGATACCGCAGCCTCATGAGGAAGCAACTTACGCCCCTAACTTGAAGCGCGAGGATGAGAAGATCGATTGGTCACACTCTGCGCGTGAGATTTTCAATCAGGTTCGCGGCCTTGTACCGTTCTCTGGCGGATTTACGTTGTGGAACGATGAGGTATTCAAGGTGTGGGCTTGTGAGGCGCCGAGCAAGGCAGAGGCTGATGCATCCAAGGGATCGCAGGAGCCGGGAACTGTGTTGACACTTAGCCCACGCGGCATTGAGGTTCAGACAGGTGCAGGCACATTGTGGCTGACCGAGGTTCAGCCTGCTGGCAAGAAGGCAATGGCTGCTAGCGAATTCGTTCGCGGCGGCAAGATGATGCAAGGGACGGTGCTGAAGTGAGCGAGCAGCATTCGGGAGGCGCGAAGAAGCGCAAGACAGCACGCGATGTTGCGCTCGAGGTACTTGTTCAAGTGGAGAAGGAGCACTCCTACAGCAATTTGCAATTGAACCAGGCACTCCAAGGAGCGAATTTACCGCGAGTTGACGCAGGTCTGGCGACAGAACTTGTATACGGAACGATTCAGCGATTGAATACGATTGATGGTGTGCTGGAGCAGAAGGTGCAGCGTGGTTTGTTCAAGCTTAAGCCGTGGATGCGCAATCTGCTGCGCATGACAGCCTATCAGCTGCATTATCTGGATCGCATTCCTGCCCATGCCGCCATCAATGAAGCGGTTACGATTGCGAAGCGACGCGGTGGACAGTCCATGGGCGGCTTCGCTAATGGAGTGCTGCGAGCGATTATGCGCGAGCCGAATTTATGGGATACTCCTGCTGGTTCAGATCCGGTCTCACGAATTGTATGGGAGCATTCGCATCCGGCTTGGCTTGTCTCCGACTGGGTCGATGCTTACGGGGAAGCAGACACAGCAGCGATGTGTGAGGCGAACAATCGTCCTCCGCACGGTAGCGTACGTGTAAATGCGCTGCGAACGAATCGTGAGAAGCTGCTTGCCGATATGAAGGAGGAAGGCTTGAATGCAATGCCTTCTTCACTCTCCAAAGATGGAATCGTAGCTGAGGGCGCAGGGAATCTGGCGTTAAGCAAGTGGTATCGCAATGGCGAACTGTCTGTGCAGGATGAGAGCTCCATGCTCGTCGTTGAGGCGCTTCGTCCTGAGGCTGGCATGCGAGTGCTGGACTGCTGTGCAGCTCCTGGAGGCAAGACGACACATATTGCGGAGCGAATGGGCAATACGGGTGAGGTAGTGGCTAATGATGTTCATGCTCATAAGGTGGCGCTCATCGCAGATCAGGCTGAACGTCTTGGCTTGACATCAGTAGCGATGATGAATGTGGATGCGTCCACACTAAGCCGCGAACTGCCTTCTGGCAGCTTTGATGCAGTGCTGCTCGATGCACCGTGCACAGGCTTCGGTGTCATTCGACGCAAGCCGGACATTAAGTGGGCCAAGCGTCCTGAGGACGTAGCATCTATTGCTTCCCTTCAAACTGAGCTGCTTGATCAGGCAGCTCAATTGGTTCGCCCAGGCGGACGCCTCGTCTATTCAACTTGTACGGTTGAGCGTGCGGAAAATGAGGATGTGGTTCGCCGCTTCCTAGCATACGCTGCTGAGGAAGGTTGGGAACTGGATGATACGTGGAAGGCGGCTCTTCCAGCGGAGCCCCTCGCCGCGGCACTGAAGCGGAGCCCGGAAGGCATGCTGCAGGTACTGCCGCATGATGCGGAATCGGATGGCTTCTTCATCGCTTGCCTGAAGAAGCGCAAGTAAGCATATCATCGTGCGAATCGCATGATGTTGATACCTGCATAGGGTGTGAAGCATACGCCGCAACGCTCAAGACGAGGCTTCTTGAACGTTGCGGCTTTCTTTTTCAAGCAGGGAAGATCTGCTGCTTGCAACACGCGCTTTTAGCATTTCGCCCATTTGTGGTAAAATAAATCGAACTGCATGATTGAGGAAAGGTAGAGGTTGAACAAACGAATGAAACCATTTATATACGATCTAACATTTGAACAGCTTCAAGAATGGTTGAAGGAGCAAGGAGAGCCGGCATTCCGTGCCGGGCAAATTTTTGATTGGCTATACGTGAAGCGTGTGGATGACTTCCAAGGGATGTCAAACTTGTCCAAGTCGCTTCGTGAGAAGTTGGAGAACAGCTTCCAATTTGTAACACTGAAAGAAATTACACACATGAAATCGCAGGATGGAACGTATAAATTCCTATTCGGACTACACGATGATCATGCGATTGAGACTGTCATTATGAAGCATAGTTATGGGAACAGCATCTGTGTAACGACCCAAGTCGGATGCCGTGTAGGCTGTACCTTCTGTGCCTCTACGCTTGGCGGGTTGAAGCGGAACCTGACAGCGGGCGAGATTGTAGCCCAAGTCGTCGCTGCGCAGAAAATTCTGGACGAATCCGAAGAGCGCGTGAGCAGCATCGTTATTATGGGAACGGGAGAGCCGTTTGAAAATTATGATGCGACGATGGCGTTTCTGCGCATTATGATCCATGAGAAGGGGCTGCACATCGGACAACGTCATATTACGGTATCAACGAGCGGCATTGTGCCAAGCATTTACAAATTTGCTGACGAGAATACGCAAATCAACTTGGCGATTTCAATTCATGCGCCGAATGATGCTCTGCGTTCGAAGCTTATGCCCGTTAACCGCAGATTCCCATTCGAGGAAGTGATGAAGGCGCTCAAGCATTATCAAGTGAAGACTGGACGCCGTATAACCTTCGAATACGCCCTTATTGGCGGTGTGAACGATAAGGTTGAGCATGCGGAAGAACTTGCAGATGTATTGAAACGTATGGAAATGCTCGCACATGTCAACTTGATTCCGGTCAACTATGTACCGGAGCGGAATTATGTACGTACCCCTCGCAACGATATTTTTGCATTCCACCGTGCGCTTCAGGATCGAGGTATTAATTCGACGATACGTCGGGAGCAGGGGCATGACATTGCTGCAGCGTGTGGACAATTGCGAGCGAAGCATATGGAGTCTAATGCGAGGTGATCGAAAATGAGAGCTGTACAACGTTCTGATGTAGGACGCGTCCGTGCGGTCAATGAAGACCGTGCTTTCCTGTCCGAGTTGTCGAACGGCTATTACGCAGCTATCGTAGCCGATGGAATGGGTGGACATCAGGCGGGAGATATTGCAAGCCGACTTGCTGTCGAGACGGTTATATCTGAATTGTCAGCATTGCCAGGTGATTTGGATCAGGAGATGCTGGGCAGTGCGCTTGAACAGGCGATTATCCGAGCGAACCAAACGATTTTTCATATTGCCTCTCAAGATGAGAAGTATCATCACATGGGAACGACAATTGTCGCGGCCCTCTTCGATAAATCCGATTGGAAAGGATTTATCGGGTATATCGGCGACAGTAGAGCCTATGTGATTAATCGCAGTGGAATCAAGCAGCTGACGGATGATCATACACTAGTCAATGAGCTGGTGAAGCGCGGTCAGATCGAACCACAGGAGGCAGAGCGTCATCCGCGGCGCAATGTACTTATTCGTGCGCTCGGAACGGACGAGCAGGTGGAAGTGGATCTGCTGTCTGTTGAAATTCGTGTTGGAGATGTGCTGCTTCTATGCAGTGATGGATTGACGAATATGCTGAATGCTGAACAAATATGGGGAGTTGTCATTGATCCTTCGCTCCCGCTGCCTGTCAAGGCGGATCGTCTGCTCGGACAAGCGCTTGATGCCGGGGGGGATGACAACATCACGATTGTCCTTCTGGATCGTTTGGAGAACAGCGTTGTGGAAGAGGGGGGTAGCTCATGATTGGCACCATACTGTCTGGTCGCTATGAAATCATTACGCGGATTGGTGGAGGCGGCATGGCGCTTGTGTACAAGGCGCTTGACAATTTGCTGAACCGCTATGTAGCAGTCAAAGTATTGCGCCAGCAGTTCGTTCATGATGAAGAGTTTATTCGCCGATTCCGCCGGGAGGCGCAGTCTGCTGCATCGTTGTCTCATCCAAATGTAGTCAGCATTTATGATGTTGGACAGGAAGAAGATACTCACTTTATCGTTATGGAGTATGTGGAAGGGCATAATCTGAACGAGATTATTCTGGAGAGGGCTCCCCTGCAGGTTGACGAGTCGGTGCGAATCACTACGCAAATCTGTGACGCGCTTGATCATGCCCATCAGAATCATATTATTCACCGCGACATTAAACCGCATAACATCTTAATTGGCCGGAACGGCCGCGTCAAGGTGACAGACTTCGGGATTGCACGCGCGGTTACTTCGTCGACGATCACACAGACTGGATCTGTGGTCGGCTCGGTTCATTATTTTTCTCCAGAACACGCGAAGGGCGTGTCGACAGGAGAGAAGTCTGACTTATACTCGCTGGGGATTGTGTTATATCAGATGCTTACCGGCAAGCTTCCGTTCCTCGGGGAGAGCCCGATCAGCGTGGCGCTGAAGCATCTGCAGGAGCCGTTCGATGAACCAAGAGTGGTTAATCCGCATATTCCTCAGAGCGTGGAGAACGTCATTCTGAAATCGATGCGCAAAAATCCTGCTGAACGATATCAATCCGCAGCCGAGATGATGCGTGATCTGGAGACATGCTTGCTGCCTGAACGTCTGCATGAGTCCAAAATTACATTCAAGCCGCGGCCTGTCTATGATGACGATCAAGAAACGCGGGTGATGCCTGCAATTCGCTCCACGACGTCAGATCATGCAGCTAGCCCTCAGGGAAGGACGGGAAAGCCTCCTGAGCGCTCGGCATCATCTGCTGCAGCTGGAGCAAGCAAGCGCAAGTCTTGGGTAAAGCCTGCGATTTGGGCAAGTGTGACAGTTGTATTCCTAGCGATTTTAATCGGTGTAGTGTATTACGTGAAGAGTGTGCTTGTTGTGAAGGATGTTGAAGTTCCGAAACTGATCAACATGACGTTACAAGAGGCCCAGAAGGAACTGGGCGCTCTCAAGATTGAGATTGAGGATCCTGTAATTGAGGAATATAAGGAAGGCTTCGAGGCGGGGAAAATCTTCGACCAGAGCAAGCCCCCTGGATCGATGGTGAAGGAAGGCTCGACCATTCGCTTATATGTGAGCAAAGGCACCCCGCTTGTGAAGCTTGCTGATTACAAGGGGAAGTCGGTCGACAATGTCGTACAGCAGCTGTTAGATCTAGGCTTCGACAATTCACAGATTGAGAAGAAGCTCGTCTATGATGATGAGTTGGAAGAAGGTCTGGTCGTCAGCATGTCTCCTAGCCCGAATACGGAGGTCGATCCGAAGAAGACAACGATTCAGCTTATGGTCAGCAAGGGCAAGGAATCGTTCGGCATGCCGAACTTGAAAGGCATGACCAAGGAAGCGGCCATTGCCGCGATTGAATCGAGTGGACTGAAGCTGGCTAGGGACGGGGTTGTGGAAGAGCCGAGTTATGAAGAACAAGGCAAGGTAATTAAGCAGCAGCCGTACGAGGCAAATGATCCGGTGACGAAGGGTGCGGAAGTTCGTATCTACATTAGCTCAGGCTATCCGCCTGAGGCATTGCGATATACGTTCCCGTTAACGGTGTATCCGGAAGTGGAAGGCAAGTCGAGCAAGATTCGGATCTATTATACGGATGCCCGCGGCGAGAAGAGGGAATGGGGAACAGAGACCATTTCGACGGCCAAAACGTTCAATGTGGAGCTTATTCTTGCACCAAATAAGGATGGAGCTGTGTCCTTTGAGCGTGACGGCAAATTCGTAGATGCTTATCCTGTCTCTTATACCGATGCGAAGCAGGGAACGGTACACATCCCACCACCTCCTGATATTCCGGCTACTACACCGCCAGGAGGCACTCCAGAACAGGGAGGCGGCCAAGGCAATGGCGAAGGGGTCACTCCTCCTGCGGATGGAACAGATGGACAGAACGGAGAGGCAGGGGCAGGCGGTGAGGAAACTGGGAACTAATAGTTGGCCTCGCTGCCGTGCAATGAATAGCAGGAACGTGAAGAGCTTGGAGGAGCATATATGCCAGAAGGTTTAATTGTAAAGGCGCTGAGCGGCTTCTATTATGTTCGGCCCGATGAGTCTACAGATGAAGAGGTCGTTCAGTGCCGTGCCCGCGGCATTTTCAAGAAGAAAGGCGTGTCCCCGCTTGTCGGGGATCGCGTCATCTTCTCTATGACGGATAATGGAGAAGGTACGGTAGATCAGATTGAGAAGCGGAAGACAGAGCTGATTCGTCCGCCAATTGCGAATGTGGGGCTGGCAGCGCTTGTCTTCTCGGTAGCTGAACCCGTATTGAACCGCCAATTGCTGGACAAGTTCCTTGTACATATCGAGCACGCGGGACTTGATGCGGTTATCGTGTTGACGAAGTGCGACATCATCGAAGGGTTGCCAGAGACAGAGCAGTCGGCTGCACGTCAGGAGATGGAAGAGACAATTCGTCTGTATTCCAATGTCGGTTACGACGTTATTTCTACCAGTGCCCGAGGCGGGTATGGCTATAGTGAAGTGGAGAGCAAGTTGAATCAAGACATCAGTGTATTTGCGGGTCAGTCTGGTGTCGGCAAGTCATCGCTACTTAATGCGATGCTGCCCGGCGTATCGCTGGAGACGAACCAGATCAGCCATCGTCTCGGTCGAGGCAAGCATACGACACGTCATGTGGAGCTGCTTGCATTGCCCCGTGGCGGCTATATTGCGGATACTCCGGGATTCAGCCAGCTGGATTTCTTGGAACTGGGCGTTGATCAGCTTGGAGACTGTTTCCGCGAGTTCAGAGCATATGCAGACGGCTGCAAATTCCGTGGCTGTACGCATATTCATGAACCCGGTTGTCAGGTAAAGATGGCTTTGGAGCAAGGCGATATTGCGAAATCCCGCTATGAGCACTATGTGCTATTTTTTGAGGAAATGAAAGAGAAAAAACGGAGGTACTAACATGACACAGCAGAACGACATCCGAATTGCCCCTTCCATTTTGTCCGCTGACTTTGCGAAGCTTGCGGAGGATATTCGTGACGTAGAGCGAGGTGGCGCCGACTGAATCCACATCGATGCGATGGATGGCCGCTTCGTTCCGAACTTGACGTTTGGTCCGCTCATTGTAGATGCTATCCGTCCGCATACGGAGCTGACATTGGACGCTCACCTCATGATTGTGGAGCCGGAGAAGTACGTTCCTGACTTTGCTAAGGCAGGAGCCGATGTCATCACCGTACATGCGGAAGCTTGCCCGCACCTGCATCGTGTGGTGCATCAAATTAAGGAATGTGGTGCCAAGGCAGGCGTCGCGTTGAATCCTGGCACCTCGCTGTCGGCTGTTGAGGAGCTGCTCGGTGATGTGGATTTGTTCCTCATCATGACGGTCAATCCAGGGTTCGGCGGACAGAAATTCATTTCTTCGATGACGGATAAAATCAAGCGTCTGCGTACAATGCTGAACGAACTTGGCAGACAGGACGTCCATATTGAAGTGGATGGAGGAATATCGGCAGCAACATCTGGCCTCGTTACAGAAGCGGGAGCGGATGTACTCGTGGCAGGCAGCGCGGTGTATGGGGCACCGGATCGTGCAGAAGCGATTCGTGTGCTTCGCGAAGCAGCAAGAAGAGGGTGACACGGCAACTAGATTGCGCAGCGGCATCATGGGATATGCGTGTGGGAGAACGCGCGTGATGCTGCTGAGTGGCAAAGGGGAGAAAAGCATGTGGGTAACAGCGCTAATGCTGACGCTGTACAGCTTTGTGTGCGGATCACTAATAGGATTGTATGCATTTTTGACCTTTCCGATTAACTTGGTATGCTCGGTGGGGGCTTTGTTTCTTGGATACAAGTTCTTCAAGCGGTATCAGACCAAGAGCATTCGGATCTGGTTTGTATCCTTGTCCGTATTGTTTTACTTCATCTTTTTATTCATGATGTCAGTTGTCACATATTTGAAGCAATTGCCTACGCCTGCTGCCTGAATCCTTCAGAATCGGGCTTGCTCTCCATGCATAGAGCTTGTGGGGTCGGCATATAGTGGTTACATGAGCACAGATCTCATGTAACCTTTTTTCTTATCATGACGGGTCTTTCGGACATGTCGGCGAATAGAAGTGTAGGGTAGATGAGATGACGAGGAGGGTGGAGTATGAAGTTCTATACGTTTAAGCTGCCTAAGTTCTTGGGAGGTTTCGTCAAGGCCATCTTAAATACGTTTCAAAAAAACTGACGTTCCTGGCGGCCATGATGCTGAATCCGTATCCATCATCCACCACCCGAACGTATTCGTATATGAAGGGCAGCGGGAACGGAGCAACAGGCTCAGCACATATATGATCGATAGTGGGTTCCGGCATGCAGCAGAAACGGTTGTTCCGTCCCGTTCGGAGGTCCGACCGTTTCCTGCGAGATGGCATAAAATTCATGTCATTTCATGTAAAATAAGGACAAATCAAAAAAGACTCCCCATTGAACGATGTCAATGAGGAGTTCATCCCGATATGAAAAAAAGCACCTGATCGCGTCAAGGTGCTTTTTGTATATCTTACATGGGATTAGACGCGAGTCACTTTACCTGCTTTCAAAGCGCGTGTGCTCACGTAGACGCGTTTAGGTTTGCCATCTACCAAGATGCGAACCTTCTGAACGTTAACGCCCCAAGTGCGGCGGTTTTTGTTATTCGCGTGCGACACGTGATTACCGGATCCAGGTTTCTTCCCCGTTACATAACATTTGCGAGCCATGCCTTACACCTCCTTATCCCAAAACAACCCTCATACAATTAAATACTCAAATATGATATCATATATGAAAAAGCCTCGTCAACTGAATCAAAAACTTTGTTTATTTCTGTTTTCTATTATAGTACAATGTTGATTAGTCCATAATACTCACAAAAAGGGGTGGAACAACCATGGCCATTCAATTGGATACCAATCTCGGAGCTGTGAATATTTCCGAAGGGGTCGTAGCAGTCATCGCCGGATCAGCGGCAATGGAATGTTATGGACTTGTGGGCATGGCCTCGCGCAAGCAGTTGAAGGACGGCATTGCTGAGCTGCTTGGTCGCGAAAATCTGACGCGTGGTGTCGAAGTGCGCCGGGAGCAAGATGCGCTACATATCGATTTATATATTATTGTTAGCTACGGAACGAAAATATCCGAAGTGGCGCACAACATTCAACAGAAAGTGAAATATGTATTGAATGATGTAGCTGGCCTGTCAGTCGAGCAAGTCAACATCTTTGTCCAAGACGTACGCGTATTAAGCTAGGAAGGGGAATATTCGTTGAATATACGTTCTTTAAATGGAACACAATTTGCCAATATGGTGCTAAGTGGTGCGGACAGTCTGAATCGCCACGCAGAGCATGTCAATTCATTAAATGTCTTCCCGGTACCTGATGGGGATACGGGAACGAATATGAATTTGACGATGACAGCAGGCGTTACTGAACTGAAAGCGAAGATGTCTGCATCCATCGCCAAGTCGGCAGAAGTTTTGTCCAAAGGATTACTAATGGGAGCCCGGGGTAACTCGGGTGTTATTTTGTCTCAATTGTTCCGCGGCTTTAGCCGTGGTGTTGCTGGTTTGGATGAGGTGAACTCGGTTCAGTTCGCCCATGCGATGCAGAGTGGTGTTGATACCGCTTATAAGGCTGTCGTCAAGCCGGTTGAAGGGACGATTTTGACAGTTGCGAAGGAAACAGCCAAGTACGCTGTTCAAATTGCTCGTCGTACTCCGGATTTGACGGAGTTTATGCGTGAGGTATTAGCAAAGTCCAAGGAAGCATTGGCGAAGACGCCGGATATGCTGCCCGTGCTCAAGCAAGTAGGCGTTGTAGACTCCGGTGGACAAGGCCTCGTATATATTTATGAAGGTTTCTTGGCTGTTCTGGAATCCGCAGATGGTTCTTTCCATGAGTCGACTGCGTCTGCAGCCGTTCATACACCATCCGGAGCAGCGACTCCGCATGTGAATGCTTCTGCTCAAGCGAAGCTGCATACGGAAGATATTGAGTTCTTGTATGATATGGAATTTTTCATTGATCGTACGCGCGGAGTATCTAAGCCGTTCGATGAAGACAATTTCAGGAAAGCGCTTGCCAAAAATGGGGATTCGATCATTGTGATTCCAGATGATGAGATCATTAAGGTTCACGTTCATTCCCGCAAGCCAGGTGAAGTATTCGATCTGGCCATGGAGTATGGAGAGCTGACGCAAATGCACATCTTGAATATGCGCGAGCAGCACCGTGAGATCATTCATGGCGAACACGGCGATGTGTCTGCTATGCCTGAATTATTCGCAGAAATTCCTGTACAGGAAGTAGCTGTAGAATCCACTTTGGTAGAGCCGCCAGCTGAAGAACTTGCACCTTATGGCTTTATCGCTGTAGCAATGGGCGATGGCATCCGGGATATTTTCAGCAGCTTGGGCGTAGACGTTGTGCTTTCTGGTGGACAAACGATGAACCCAAGTACACAAGATTTCATCGACGCTATTGAGTCGATCTCGGCACAGCATATCTTCATCTTGCCGAACAACTCTAACATCGTGATGGCTGCGAAGCAGGCTGCAGAAATCGTGGAACGTGATGTAACAGTACTTGTCAGCAAGACAATTCCACAAGGGATTGCAGCGGCATTCGCCTTCCAAGAAGACGAGAGCTTGGAAGTGAACCGCTGTGCGATGGAGGACGCTATCGCTCATATTACGTCTGGTCAAGTGACGTACGCGGTGCGTGATACGACGTTGGATGGTCTGGAAATTAAGGCCGGACATTATATGGGTATTGTAAACGGGAAGATCGTAACGACGACGGAATCGGTTGCGGATACGCTGCAGCAGCTGATGACGAAGATGTTGGAGAACAATGGGGAAGTCGTGACGCTTCTTACAGGAGAAGAAGCGAAGGACGAGGATACGGAAGCGATTGTTGCATGGCTCAGCGAGCAATATCCGAACGCTGAAGTAGAAGTGCATCAAGGCGGTCAACCGATCTATTCCTATATCATCTCCGTAGAGTAGGACAATGTGGAGGGGGATTCTGTATGAGTCATATTCGTATCGTAACGGACAGTACAGCGGATATTCCGCAGGATGTGCGTGAACGCTACGGAATCGAGATGGTTCCGCTCAAGGTGCATTTCGGTCAGGATATGTTCAAAGATTCTGTAACGATTACCGCGGAACAGTTCTATGAGAAGCTGGTGCAGGCTGACAAGCTTCCTACAACATCTCAGCCTTCGCCAGTTGAGTTTTTGGATGTATATAAGCGTTTGACTACAGAATCAGACACCCAAGTTATTTCGATACATTTGTCCGCAGCGCTCAGCGGAACGTATCAATCTGCGGTTCTCGCCAAGAGTATGATCGAGGATGAGGCGGATATTACAATTATTGATTCGATGTCAGCCTCTTATGGATTTGGATTGATTGTCGTTGAGGCGGCCCGCATGGCGGAAGCAGGTCAATCCAAGGACGAGATACTGTCCATGATTGATCGTTATCAAGCGGAGCGCTCTTTATACTTTTTAGTGGATTCATTGGAATTTTTGCATAAAGGCGGACGTATCGGCAAAGCTGCTGCTATGTTCGGTGCTCTGCTAAACATTAAGCCTATCTTGTCTGTAGATCGTGCAGGTGAAGTATGTGCAGTGGACAAGGTTCGCGGTCATAAGCGTGCTGTTGCACGCATCGTTGAACTGCTGGAGCGGGATCACGGAGGCCATCCGGTTCATGTCGTGATGGGCTACACGAGTGACCAATCTGCAACAGATGAACTAATGGAAGCGATTAAGGAGCGGTTTGATATTCGCTCCTTGTCATATACGGCCATCGGAGCCGTTATCGGCACCCACGTCGGAACAGGCGTAGGCGCTGTGTTCATGTGGCGCGCTGATACGGATACTGCCGAATCTATGCAATAGGGTAAGTGTGGTGCAATTATGATTGAACTTAAACAATGTCCGGTTACGATGATCAAAGGCGTGAGCGCTTCGAAACAACAAGAGCTTCACGCCTTTGGCATCTCTACCGTTGCTGATTTGCTTGATTATTTTCCATATCGTTATGATGATTTTCATCTTCGTCCGCTTAGCGAACTGAAGGATGGAGAGAAAGTAACTGTTGAGGGACGGGTGATGAGTGCTCCTGTCCTTCAGCGATTTGGGGGCAAGTCTCGCTTGTCCTGCAAGGTGATGGTAGAAGATTGGCTCATTACGGCCACCTGGTTCAACCGCCATTACTTGCGCGAGCAGCTGACACAAGGCCGGGAGATTGTATTGACAGGGAAGTGGGATCAACGCCGGCTGCAAATGACGGTGTCGACATCCGAATTCTCTGACCGTGGGGGAGGGCGTAAGAATACCTTGCAGCCGGTCTATTCGGTTGGTAGCAAGATTACGCAGACATGGATGCGCAAGACGATCACCCAAGCGCTCCAACAGTTCGGAGAAGCAATTCCTGAGCTAATGCCCCCGGAATTGATGCGGCGCTATCGACTGATGCCGCGCAAGCTGGCAGTACGAGCGATGCATATGCCGCAAGATGCGGAGGAAGGCAAGCAAGCACGAAGACGAATGGTCTACGAGGAGCTGCTGCTATTCCAGTTGAAGCTGCATGTATTCCGTGCAGTGACTCGCGAGCGCGCCGACGGCGTTGCACATGAGGTGGATAATGCGACAATTCGCGAGTTCGTCCGCAGTCTTCCCTTCGAGCTTACAGATGGTCAGAAGAAGGCTATAACCGATATTTTACGTGATATGCGGGCCAACACCTGCATGAACCGTCTGCTTCAGGGTGATGTTGGTTCTGGTAAGACGGTTGTTGCCGCTGTTGCCCTGTACGCTACCGTACGTGCAGGCTATCAGGGAGCGCTCATGGTGCCTACAGAAATATTAGCGGAGCAGCATATGCGTTCGCTAACGAAACTGTTCGAACCGCATGGCATTGAGGTTGGGCTGTTAACCGGCAGCTTGACTGGACGGAAACGGAAGGATCTGCTTGCTTCCTTGCAGATGGGCATGATCGATATCTTGGTTGGGACGCATGCGCTTATCCAGGATGATGTTCATTATCGGAAGCTCGGCCTTGTCGTAACAGATGAGCAGCATCGGTTCGGTGTCAATCAGCGGAGTATATTACGGCGCAAGGGAATGAATCCAGATGTGCTTCTGATGACGGCGACGCCAATTCCGCGCACGCTGGCGATTACGGCATTTGGCGATATGGATGTATCCTCAATCCGTGAACGTCCTGCAGGACGCAAAGCCATTAAGTCATACTGGGTGAAGCATGACATGATGGATCGAGTGCTTGGCTTCATCCGTCGTGAGGTATCCGCTGGTCGCCAAGCCTATATTATTTGTCCACTTATTGAAGAGTCGGACAAGCTGGATGTGCAAAATGCGATTGATGTGCATGTGCAAATGCAGCAGGCCTTTCCGGATTTGCATGTTGGCTTGCTGCATGGCCGCATGACGCCATCGGAGAAAGACGAGGTCATGCGCACATTCAGTACAGGAGAAACTCATGTACTTGTATCGACGACTGTAATCGAGGTTGGTGTTGATGTACCGAACTCGACGCTCATGATCGTGATGGATGCAGAGCGCTTCGGCTTGTCTCAGCTTCATCAGCTGCGTGGACGTGTCGGACGCGGCGAGCATCAGTCTTATTGCGTACTCATTGCGGATCCGAAGTCGGAGGTTGGGCAAGAACGTATGCGCATTATGACGGAAACAGACGATGGCTTCGAATTGTCAGAGCGCGATCTGGAGCTGCGCGGTCCTGGCGACTTCTTCGGAACGAAGCAGAGCGGGATGCCAGACTTCAAGGTCGCGGATATGTCGAGCGACTTCGCTGTGCTGGAACAGGCGCGGGATGATGCAGCAGAGCTTATCCGATCTGAGGCGTATTGGACATCGCTTGAATACGCTCCGCTCCGCGATGCTGCCCAGCAGGAGCAGCTATTCCAAGGGGAGCTTCTCGATTAGTCGATGGTAGTAGTGCGGATAGAATGAAAACGGGCGGATAGTAGACAAGCGGGCAAGCATATATTGGAACAGTATTCCGTTTAGAGGTTGTTCAAAACGCATGATTTTGATAACCAACCTTTTTGAACTTGCATGGATTTGCAGGATATGTTCTGGAGGTGCTGCCCGCATGAGTTATGTAAAATACGGCATTAGCCCACAGCTGGTGGAGCGAATAAAGCTGAAATTGAAAAATCCGGTGACGAAAGATCGTGTGAAAAAGCTTGTCGAAGGATTAAGTAAGGCAGATTTGCAAAATCGCGCGACAATTAAGCGCTTGATGAAGCAAATCGCGAAGGTGCTTAATGAGCCGCTAACGAGTCAGCAGGAGGATCAGTTCGCTGATTTTATCATTGCGCAGAAGATCGATCCGAACAATACGTTCCATTTATTGAAGCTATGGGGGATGTTCCGCTGATACACGTCCTTTTCTTGAAGCCTTGGTTCTATAGTTATACGCAGAAGCTCAGTTCTCTTAGGAGGACTGGGCTTCTTGTGCGTTATGCCGGATTTATGCTGGTTAATATGGTTTGGCTTCATTGCAGCACAATATAGGTCTAGAGAGGATTCTAAATAGTAGAGAATGATGATCATCGAGTACATTGCTCACGAAATGGCCTTGCAATGGTGACGAATTCGGCACACTTCGATATTTTTGCGATCCGTACATGCAAAATATGCTTATATAGGGGTATAACGTTTGTAGATGATTGACATTTCTTAATCAATTATGTGGAGGCGAATGACATGAAGAAGATGAAAATAGGCGCAGCTGCATTAGCTGCCATGCTGCTGGCTGTATCTCTTGCTGGCTGCGGTTCGGCGAAAGATTCCGCCAAAGAGTTGGAGGGGACGGCTACTTCCTCTGAAGGGACAGGTGCGGTAACCATTAAGGCAACAAATTATAAATTCGAACCTGGAACCATTAAGGTGAAGAAGGGCGATAAGGTGAAGCTGACGCTGAGCAATAAGCAGGGTCTGCACGGTTTGAAGCTGGAGGACTACAACGTAGAACTGCAGGAAGATGGAGCAACTGCCGAGTTCACAGCAGATAAGGCGGGTACATTTGAGTTCCATTGTTCGATCATGTGCGGTTCTGGCCATGATGGGATGAAGGGCGAGCTTGTTGTTGAAGAGTAAAGCTAGCGATGAATAAGACGGATCGCATGATGGCGATTGTACTGGAGCTGCAGCGCAGAGGTACGCTGCGTGCAGAGGATCTGGCATCTGTATTCGAGACGAGTGTCCGTACAATCTATCGCGATATTCAGGCGCTCTGTGAAGCAGGGGTTGCGATTATCGGAGCTCCCGGCCAAGGATACTCGCTCATGGATGGCTATTTTCTGCCGCCTGTTCATTTTACAGCGGAGGAAGCAGAGGCGATTTTGCTTGGCGTAGATTATATGGAGCAGCAGTTCGGAAGAGCTCATGAAGATACGATACAGGCCGTTCGGCGCAAGCTTGAATCAGTCATGCCACAATCGGTACGGCAGGATACGGAACGGATGCGCTCTTCCTTGAAGCTCATTGCCCATTCTGCGCATGCAGAAGGACTTGCTCTGCTGCGGCGTGCTGTAATGGAGGAGCGAAGTGTGCGCTTCCGCTATGTGAAGCCTGTTCAAGGGGACGATGGCCGTAGAGAACATGTTCGCAAGGTAGATCCCTACGGGATTGTGCATATCAAAGGAACATGGTCGATGGTGGCTTATTGTCATCTTAGACAGGGACTTAGACATTTCCGACTTAGTCGCATACAGGATTTAGAACTGCTGGATGAATCATTCACTCGTCCGCCCGACTTCTCCCTACAGTCTTATCAGCCGACAGATGATCGCCAGCTCCTTGTACGTGTACTTCTGCACGCCGCTGCCGCTGAGCGTGTGAAGGAGCAGGGATATTTCTTTATCGATACCATGGAGGAACATCCAGAAGGGGCACTTGTGACATTGCGAGTGAGACAACCTGAAGATGTGCTTGGTTGGATTCTAGGGTGGGGTTCGGCAGCGGTTGTATTGGAACCGGAGTCGCTTAGAGCCCTTGTCCGCTTTGAGGCAGAAAAAATATTGCAGCAGCTAAATCGCTACTGACATACTGTTGTCAGTAGCGTTCGCGTATAGTAGGGGTATATTCGTTCGAAGGGAGCTTTTACTAATGACAAATATGACCCCACATCAGTCACTGTTAAGCCTGGAGGAATCAGTGAAGCAGGTTGTACAGGAGCTTGATCTTTATAGTATGGAGGAGATTACACGTAAGCCAAGCGAGGAGGAGTGGTCTCTCGGGCAGGTCTATATGCATTTGATCCGCTCTGCGCTCTTTATGCATCTCCGTCAGGTGGAAGTGTGCCGCGACATGACTGTAGATGCAGCTGGCAATGACCAGTTGGAGAAGACGCATCAGGGCAGTATGGCCTTTGCGGCTGGGAGCATTCCTCCTATTCGTGTGAAGGTGCCAGCCTCTCCAGAATATACGCCACCTCAGCCTGCCAGCAAGGAGGAGGTTGTAGAAGGCATGCAGGCAGTACTGCGACGCATGAACGAGCTTGAACCTGTTATTGCCTCGATTCCAGAGCATCATAGAACGATGCATCCAGGCTTCGGCTACTTGAGTGCGATGGAATGGTACTTGCTTGTGGATATGCACTTCCGTCACCATGCTCTGCAGCGGGGACGCCTGGCGGAATTTCTCCGGGGAACTCCATCAGCCTCGTATTGAATTAGCATCGGAGTATCGGATGCTCTAAGGTGCGCGATTGCGAGATGAAGGAGCATGGCGTGATACTGCTATATGCTAGCGATAGGTTTATAGCGTAAATAAGGTAGGGGGGACGCTGTCTGGTGTCTCCTCTTGGTGCTGCTCGCTTATCTGCTCGATACAGGAGGGATCGTCCACTCGTGTATTCCCCACCTTAGCGCTGACTGGATAGGCCTCCATTAGCTTAGACGGATAGGGAAGGAGAACGGATTGAAGCTTCCCGGTGTCGGTCATTCGGCGATCAAGCCAGAATGACAGCTGATCCTCTGGTAAAATAACCGGCATTCGATCATGAATCGGCTCCATCAGCTCGTTCGGAGTCGTCGTGATGATCGTACAGGTGCTGATTTTCTCCCCATTGGGTTTGACCCATGTGTCATATAATCCTGCCATATTGAAAATACCACCATCAGCGCGTCTAATACGCATAGGCTGCTTCGTTCCATCTGGATTGCGTTTCCATTCATAGAAGCTGTCTGCTGGTATAACACACCGCTTCCGCTGGAATGGGAGGCGGAAGGCGGGCTTGTCCCGAACGGTTTCGGCGCGTGCATTAATTGTTCGTGCAGCGAACTTCTCGTCCTTCGCCCAAGCTGGAATGAGGCCCCACTTAAGCGGTCCAAGCCGCAGCTTCGTTCCATCGTGAATCAGGGCAGGTACTTGCTGGCTCGGCGCAATATTGTAGCGCGGCTCATGGAAGGGTACGAGGGCTCCTGAATCAAGCAGATAATGCGCCATTAGCTGTTCAATGGTCACGGTTAATGTATATCGGCCACACACGTTACGTTTCTCCTCTCTTGTCCGTTCTATCCTATGGTGACCCCATCATACCACATTCTCTTTCTTCCCGTGAGGTGATCCCTCAGTCACATGCAACGACTTAAACTTTACATACATTCAGCGTGAATTTGGATTTATACGCAATCCGCAGTAGATCCTCACCTGCTCGACGCCATTCGATCCGAATTTTCAAAATCTCCCTGTTGAAAAGAGAATGTACGTTCGGTATTCTGAGTATATAAGAACAAACGTTCTCAGTGGGGTGAAGGGTGTATGGATGGCAAACCGAATAAATCATGAGAACGAGTTATTATGTTGGCAGATTGTCAATCGTTCTATGCGAGTGTGGAGAAGGATGCACACCCTGAATATAAGGATCGTCCGTTAATTGTAGCGGGCGATCCTGCTCGTTGTTTCGGGCATCGTACTGTAGGCTTATCCAATAGCCAAGAAGTATGGCCTCACAACAGGAGAGCAGCTTTGGCGAAGCCATAGGGAAATGCCCAGACCTTATTATTGTTCAGCTTCGTATGGATGAACAGCATTTGGATGTGACGGGCAGCCTATTACTTGCATAACGAATGTACGTTCGGAATATAATGAGAATATACGTTCTCATTTTACGATTGTGTATGTAATATGATTTATAAATATTGGAGGGCTTAATGTGAGTCAGAAAAGGGAAAGGGTTATATTTTTGGCCGATTGCGAAAGCTTCTATGCAAGTGTAGAAAAAGCAGACCATCCAGAATATCAAAATAAAGCAGTAGCAGTAGCTGGTGACCCTACACGTCGTTCAGGGATTATTCTGGCCGCGTGCCCGATCGCTAAAAGTTTTGGTGTGACATCAGCCGAACGGTTGGGTGAAGCACTCAAGAAATGCCCCGATCTCATCATTATGCGTCCTCGTATGCAGCATTATATCGATGTTTCATTGATGATTACTCAGATTTATGAAGAGTTTACGGATTTAGTTGAAGTGTTTAGTATTGACGAACAATTTTTGGATGTGACAGCCAGTCAATCCATTTTTGGTGATCCAATCACCATTGCGAAGGAAATCCAGAAACGAGTAATGCTCCAGACAGGGGTGCGGATTCGAATTGGCATCGGTACCAATAAAATATTGGCTAAGACGGCAACGGATATTTGGGCCAAAAAAAATAAAAGCGGTATTTTTACTTTGCATCCATCCGACGTTCCCACCATGCTGTGGAAAGAGCCCGTTCATAAAATGTTCGGTGTTGGATCTCGAATGTGCAAGCATTTTGCGAAACTAGGGATCGTTACGATTGGGGATATTGCGAGAACTCCATTGCCTCAGCTCAAAAATAAATTTCGAGCCCGTTTCGGCAAACAGTCGGATATTCATGCCGAGGTGATGTGGCGAACTGCGAACGGCTTGGATGATAGTCCGGTAACACCGGGTACATTTCAAACACCTCCCAAATCGATTGGTCACATGATGACCCTGCCCAGAGATTATGTGCATTCTACGGAGATCGATACCATCCTGTTGGAGTTGACGGAGGAAGTCTGCCGAGATTGTCGGATAAAAGGGTATATGGGCTGGGTCGTAACCGTAAGCTGCATGTGCAGCCCGTATGAAGCGCCCACAGGATTCTCACGCCAAATGAAAATGCCGGATCCGACGAATCATACAAATAAAGTATTTGATATGGTCAAGCGAATTTTTTATCAATATTGGGATCGAATGCCTGTACGTCGTGTAGGTGTTATGCTAAGCACATTGGAAGATGACCAGCAGTATCAACTAACGCTCTTTGAAGATCAAGTCAGAGCTAGAGCGCTGGATAAGGTGACGGATATGATTAAGGATCGATATGGCAATGCGGCAATTATCAGAGCTTCTTCTCTTACCTATGCAGGTCAAGCGGTAGAGAGATCCCTGAAAATCGGGGGGCATTATAAATGAGTAAAAAGCTCGAGAAGAATGGTCTTTGGGAGTCCAGCCGGATGATGTTACCGCAACATCGGGAGGCTCTGTTGAGAAGGCATAGTGATACGTCAAGCGGGGAGTTAAACCAGCCAAAGAGGGAAGATATTGAATTAATGCGCGATTATGTTCTACTTTCGGTGATGTGTACGATGGTAACTAAGAAAATTCACGAAATGAAGGGATCCTCTGAGACATTGAAATCTCTGTATACCAAGGCTGCTCAAATCCTTGCAAATGATATCTCTACCGACCTGTCCAAAAGAAGACAGGAGATGTTGAGAAAAGAAATTCGTATTGTAGATGAAGAGAAGCATGATAGTACAATGATATTACACTATGCGTACCATGGCTATGAGGATAGCTTTCATATAACGAAAGAGTACATGAAGATGGAGATAAGCAGAAGGTTAGCTCGATACACGGACAGACTTACCACTAAATTAAGCAACTTAGTTGAAATAGAGCCGCGTTATTAATCGAGTCAAGAGAAGAAGAAAGAGAGCACCTGAGCCTAATTTGACTTCTAAGCCTGACAAAGCCATAACGAAGAATGCCAATTTCCCCAACTCGGGACTGGTTAGCCTGTTGAGAAATCCTCAACAGGTTTTTATCTTTTCCATTGTGTATTCATCCACAGCGTTAATAGGGGATAGACTCCAACAATCGAAAGTTCGAGGATGCAGTGAATTCTGCGGGCTGTCTCATTGACGATGCTGGGAAAGCACGTGATCAGAAATGCCCCTTAGTAAGCATCAGAAGAGCGGCTGCTCCGTCCTTGCCAAGGGGCATTGTTCTGAGGAAGTGGATAAGATGAGCAGCGGTGAATATGGGCTGTAAACCTATTGGTGCCGAGTAAGGGGACTACCCATACTTGTGTCTGGATTCGAAGCTTGGGAGGCGGCAATGTTCAAGTAAGCCTGCATGCGGTTCTTCACCTCTGCACGAATCAAGCCGCGCAGCATGTAGAACGAATGTTGATAGCCTCGGCATAC
Organism: Paenibacillus sp. KS1; assembly: GCF_001680695.1. Lineage (NCBI taxonomy): Bacteria > Bacillati > Bacillota > Bacilli > Caryophanales > Paenibacillaceae > Paenibacillus > Paenibacillus sp. KS1. The sequence continues at coordinate 91,786 of NZ_MAIS01000003.1, forward strand.
GTATTGGACACGAATCCCATGTTCAAGCCGTTCCTCCTCATACACTTTAATGCCGCGGTTGCGAAACTGTTTGCGCAGGCGGTACAAATCGAGAGAAACATTATCTTGTGCTTGTCTTAGACATTGTGTGTAGATGTCGGCCATCTTCAAATTAGAGGCTCCAATCCGTTCAATGTCGCGTTCCAGCACATCCAAGATTAGCGTTTGAATAATATATTGCTTGACAATGTAGGCATCTTCTCCGTTGTGGGGGGGAGAGCCGTTCGATGCGAATGGTGTACCCATGCGCGTTCTTCCTCCTTGTATATATCGCGTGTATGCCATATGCATGGCCTCATGTCGTGTGAGGCATGAGATATCTATTTAAAAAGAGCAGATAGAGAACTCTTGTTCTCATTATATCCATAATACCGAACAAACATTCGTATTTCAACAACCAAACGTGGTCAAAAGGGGGAGAAATCGGTACAATAGGTACAACATATGTGCGAATGCGGCAGCATTCATAGACGGAACGGCAATTAGGGGGGCAGCAAAAATGATTATGACACTGCATCGGGGAGAAGTTTTATTTCGACAAGGAGATCCAGGAACGTATTTGTACCGCATTATAAGCGGGCTGTGCAAGGTTACACGCTTGCATGAGAACGGCAATATTATTTTGTTCAACCTCGTATACACGGGCGAAATCGTCCCGCATCATTCCTTAATCACGCCGAAGGAATGTCACGGAACAGCGATCGCGATGGTTAAGACGGTCGTGGAACGGATTCCGGCTGAGGAGTGGTATGAAGGCTTGCGGCAGCAGCCGGACAAGGCGTTTGATGTTGCGAAGCTGCTTCAAGATAAGCTGCGTTTCATGCAGCAGCGCATTGATCATTTGACTATCGGGACACCGAGTGAACGACTAGAGCTGTTGTCAGCATGGCTGAGAAGCTATGCGGATACGATGCCTATTACCGAATTATTGACACAAGAAGAAATCGGCCAATTTATTGGTGTGCGGCGGGAAACGGTAAATCGGCTTCTTCGTCAGGGTCAGATATAGGATGGGATTTCAAATGCCACCCAAGTGTGCTTTAATAGAAGGATCATTTTGAATCCTGTAATCATATCGGAGGGCTATATGTTGCTTGAGACGAAACGTTGTACACTTACCAAGCTGCAAGCAAGTGACTATGATAACGTAAGACGGCTGTATGTGAACGAGGAGGTACGCAAATATCTGGGCGGGGCATGGACAGAGGAAGAGGCGATTACAGGCAGCTTCCGCAGAATGCTTGCTTCTCAGGAAGGAGCCTCGTTCTGGATCATTAGAGAAAAGCAAATGAATGCGTTTATCGGGTTGATTTCTCTAGATACGCACCATGATGGCGTCAGTACGGAGGTATCTTATGAGCTGCTGCCTGAATGGTGGGGCTCTGGATATGCGGCAGAGACAGTTACAGCAGTGATTGATTACGCATTTCGCGAACTAGGATTGCCTGAAGTGATCGCCGAAACACAAGCTGCGAACAAGGCCTCATGCAGGCTCTTGGAACGAATCGGCATGAGCTTCCGGGATACGGTGCAAAGATTTGGCGAACAGCAAGCGATATACGGCATCACCAACAGAGAGATCGTATCGTAAGCGACAGAAACGGAGCTCAATACTCGTTCTTTATTATTTGACATTCAATCCTATAGCGCCAATAAAGCCAAGGTGTACAGAAAATCAGATCTGTCACATCTTGGCTTAAATTATGTACATGGGACATTCCTACTCTCACATACAAGTAAGAGATCGAGTAAATGCGAACATGAATGCAAGGAGGCGTAAAGAGTGTCATGGAACACGAATTACAGCGAAATTTAGCTTCAGAAGATCTGCCTCCGGTTGGACAGCAAGAGAGAAGCGGCTGTTGTCCGACGGAACAGGCTGTGCCGCAGGAGCGTGTATATTTCCCGTTCCGAAGTCCGTGTGACCCCTGTCCGCCACTGCCTTATTCCGTCTTTGTTGTACCCATCAACCAATTCATCACGTTCCAGCCGCCTAATCTCCCACAGTTCCCACCTGCGCAGGCACTACGCTGTGGAACCTTATGGCCTGCCCTATACAGCCCGTACCATTCCCGCAGAAACCAGCGAGGGGAGGAAGAAGCTTGACGATGAGTGTACATCCTTATCAAACCGAGGAATACCGCAGAAGCTTGGAACAGCTGCAAGTAATCGACTTCGTATTATTGGAGCTGAATCTGTACTTGGACACTCATCCTGGAGATCTGCAGGCGATTCAGCAGTTCAATTACTACGTCAGTGAGCGAATGAAGGTTGCCCATCAGTTCCAAGAGCAGTATGGCCCGCTTATGAACTTCGGCCATTCTTATTCGGGCTGTCCATTTACATGGGCTACCACGCCTTGGCCATGGCAGATTTAGCAGTGTGTCGTCAGGCGGCAAATAACTTGATGGACAGGAGGGGACGCGGAATTGTGGCTCTATGAGAAGAAGCTGCAGTATCCAGTGCGTGTTAGCAAGTGTGATCCTCGCATGGCGAAGCTGTTGATGGAGCAATATGGGGGAGCGGATGGAGAGCTGGCAGCGGCGCTGCGCTACTTGAACCAACGGTATACGATACCAGATAAAGTAATTGGGTTGTTGACGGATATTGGGACCGAGGAATTTGCTCACCTCGAAATGATCGCCACGATGGTATATAAGATGACGAAGGATGCAACACCGCGGCAACTGGAGGATGCAGGGCTGGGGCCACATTTTGTAGCGCATGAGAAAGCGCTGTTCTACAGCAATGCGGCTGGTGATCCATGGACGGCGACCTACATACAGGCCAAGGGCGACCCGATCGCGGATCTGTATGAGGATATTGCGGCAGAAGAGAAGGCGCGTGCTACGTATCAATGGTTAATCGACATGACGGATGATGTCGACTTGCAGGATGGATTGAAGTTCCTGCGTGAGAGGGAAGTCGTGCACTCCTTGCGCTTCCGGGAGGCTGTCGAGATTTTGAAGGAAGAGCGGGAACTGAAAAAAGTATTCTAATTCCCGCAGTTGTATATAGAGAATGTTGAGAGATTCGGATAACGAACATGAAGAAGGGACACCCTTGCTGAGCGCAAGAAGTGTCCCTTCTGTCGTCATTGCGGTCTAAACTTCTAAGGAACCTGCTGGGCCAAAGTATTCGTAGTGAATACGCTCAGGAGAACCCCCAAGCTGCTTCACTGCTCGGTAGATGGCCTTCATGAATGGTTCTGGGCCGCAGAAGTAAATGTCTGCATCCTCCCATACGGAAGCGGGAACGATGGAGCTAAGCCACTGCGCGTCCACGAAGCCGGTGTGAACAGAAGCTTCTGCCTCGCTGCCTTTCTCATAACAGAAGAAAGTGTGGATATGGCTGTGCTGAGCGGCTAGATCATTCATTTCTTGACCAAAAGCATGCGCCGCTTGATTGCGCGAAGCATGAATCGAATAGACATCCCGCTTCGGTTCTGCTGCCGCCAGCGTGTGCAGCATGCTGAGAAGAGGTGTCTGCCCAACACCGCCGCCAATCAGCACAATTGGGGCCGTACCTGGCTTCAATGTGAAGTCGCCAGCAGGTGCAGTCGCTTCGATGACATCACCTGCTTGCACCTCGTCATGCAGATAGGTGGAGACGATGCCGGCAGGTGCATGTTCGCTGCCGCTCTCGCGCTTTACGCTAATGCGGTAAGTATCGGATTGAGGGGCTTGGGACAAGCTGTAATGGCGATAATGGGTATTTTCATGTCCCTCCGGCTGAACCCGAACCGTTAAATATTGGCCAGGAAGGAAGGAGGAGATTGGCTGTCCATCCTCAGGCTTCAAGTAGAAGGAGGTGATCATGTCGCTTTCCTCCACTTTGCGGACAACGAGGAAGCGTCGCACATCTGACCAGCCGCCTATTTGCTGTTCGGCTTCCTGGTACATTTCTGCCTCTACCTGAATAAATACGTCGGCAATAACGCCATATGCTTCTGCCCAGGCTTCAATAATGTCATCAGTAGCAGCTTCGCCTAGTACATCCTTGATAGCAAGCAGAAGATGCTTGCCGACAATCGGATAGTGCTCTGGCTTGATGTTAAGTGCCCGGTGCTTCTGGGCAATTTGGCGTACGACTGGCAAGATTGTCTCCAATCGGTCAATATTCGCTGCAGCGGCATAGACCGCATTGGCAAGCGCCATCTGCTGTTTGCCATGTCGTTGATTGGCATGGTTGAATACATTAAGCAGCTCTGGATGATTGCTGAACATGAGCTGATAGAAGCGTGTTGTAATTTGAGGACCGTGTTCAGCTAATACAGGAACTGTAGATTTCACAATTTCAATCGTGCGAGGTTGTAACATAAGAGTTTCCTCCTTATTAATGACGATCATATGATGCGCAGTAGATTATGAACGAATGCATGCGGCATCACAGTGTTTAAGCTGCTATTTTATAGATGTGATATTCGTCACAATGTGATCTCGCGCACACTAAATATGATAGCTTTATGAACATGATGAAAAAATAGAGGAGTAACAGAAGAGGAACGCAACAACGAATAGGACAAAATTGAAAAATGAAATGTAAAAGTGTCCAATTTGTGAGTAATTCGGAGGAAATCAGGGAGGATATCGATCTTAACTAGGACTATGCCAAGCTCGGAGCAGTTCATTGCAAATAAATCCGAACGACAGCGATATTTGCAGAATGGGATTGGTTTAGAGGGAATATACATTATGGTATAATACAATCAGTAAAGCAATACAAAAGACAAAACAAGAAAGGATCAGGATACCAATGCGTCCCCGAAGGATGAAACCCCAAAGGACAGTCTGGAAACGTTATGATCTTTCTTACATCTAGCTTCTTCTCGTTGATTTGTCAATTGTCGCTATGACGGAGACTGACACGAGAAGGATGCGTGAATTATGATGGTTCGAAGGATAGGAACCCCTATCCGTCTCCTCTCGGTTAGTCGAAGGGCTACATTACGAAACGAGAGGTTACGAAGATGGGGAACGAACAATTACGTAAGATTTTTTGGATGATGGTAGGATCAATGTTGTTGGCTTTCAGTTATTATCACATTAATTTTCAGAATCATTTGGCTGAAGGCGGGTTTGTTGGTTTAGCGCTGCTTGGCAAGTATACGTTTAATTGGTCGCCGGCGCTGACCGTGTTATGCATGGATGTTCCGGTATTTATTGCTGCCTGGTTTTTGAAAGGGCGGACATTCATTATGAATACGGCAATTGCAACAGGAGTGTTCTCGTTAACGTACGAGATGTGCGAGCGCTTTTCGCCATGGAATATGAATCTAGGCGGTAATATGGTGCTTGCAGCTGTTCTATCTGGATTGTTGACAGGACTTGGAGCAGGTCTCGTGCTGCGTCATGGAGGCGCTTCAGGCGGTGATGACATTCTGGCATTATTTATGAGCCGTAAGATGAACTTAAGCATAGGTACAGTATTTATTATTTTTGATATAGCGGTATTGCTGCTGTCCTTATTCTTCCTGCCGCTTGTCGACACGCTGTATACGATACTAGCTGTCAGCATAGCAGGCAAGGTAATTACGTGGACGGTACAGATTGGCACGACACGCAGTCGTTCCATCCCGGTACGACCAGCAGTTGGGCATCAACACGGATAATCAAGCACGAGTTTGGGATACAGAGAACCGTTCGGTTGCTTCCTGATCAGGGAGGACTGAACGGTTCTTTCTTGTTATATTCGAAAAAAATCAAAGGCAGAATGCATGTTCGCTCATTTCCCGTCATATTCTTGATCCAAGGACAGGTAAGAAAGGAGGGACGATATGGAAGCGATCATTAAAGCGATGCTTGACAAGCTGCCGGCATGGTCATATCAGCTCTTTGCTGTTGTGATTGCGGCAGGATTGGTGTTTTATTTCATTAAGACACTCTATATTAACAAGAAGTTTACCGAAGTTATTCATGAGGTGCTCAATCGGGAGGATCGAATGAAGCTGCTGCAGGATAAAGTGGACAATTTGCAAGTGACAGGAGGCCTCACGGAGCACGCATCTTCTCAAATGCTGTCCGCGCTGCGCAATATGAAGCCGTTCGCTGATGCGCTTAATGGGTTGCGGGGAATGGCAGACCCGTATGCTGTTCTTCACGAATCGAACTTCCTGCTGCAGCGGATGTTGGATATGCTCGCTGTAGATATGAAGTGCGCTCCAGGCGGTCATCATCGCTGCGGCATTTGGAAGTATGAGGAGCCAATACTAATTCTACAGCTTGCTTCGGTTGGCTTCCCGAACCATTATGTTGGACAGCGCCATCTTCATATTGATCGCTCTGTAGCGGGACGTTCCTTCCGTAAGCAGGTTACTGTCCAATGTGCAGATGTACTGAAAGACGAGGATTGGGAACGCAATCAAGAATCGAAGAGTCCCTACCGCTCATTGATTTGCATTTCACTTGGAACGTACGGTGTATTGACGATGGATGGCTTGGAGCCGTTCAATGAATCCAGTGCGGTCATCGGTGAATTGTATGCAGCGATTATGACAGGAATTCTTGCCGAGCAGCAGGCGGTATTAGAGCTTGGCGAACCTGCTCAGATTGACTCTGCCCAAGGATAACATTGGGAACTCAGTATAAGCACCATTGTCATTGATAAGGTGAGGTACATGGGTGCCTATGTTATAATGAAGGCAAACGCTGATGGAGCAAAGGCGGTTATGTGCATCGAGTCAGTCAGAAGGGGAATTGCGTATGAAAAAATGGATGTGGATTGTCCTAACTGTAATCGTACTTATTGGTGGAACCGCTGCATTTACGATTGGCTTCGTGAATTCCACGATGATCGAGCCAGGCAAGGCGGCTGTAGTCGTGCAAGAATATGAAGGCAGTGTCAAGGCAATAGAGGCAGAGCGGCTTACGATTCATTCGCGGGATCGTGAGGAAGTATTCCGCTTGACTGGATCCACTGATCTTCAAGGTGAGGAGTTCCGGAGTATTCATCCTGGAGTAAACGTGCGCATTGGGGTCAATGAAGGAAGAGATATTGTATGGCTGCGATTGGTTCGCTAGTTGAAAATGGCGCAGGATGTAATGACACAAAGCACGAGAAGGGAGCTCGGCATACTGCCGGGCTTCTTTTTTAGACAGTGTTGATCCCAAGCATGGTACGTGCAGCCCGCGGAGGGTGATGGCGAGAAAACCTTGATATATTACGAATGTAGGGATACAATAGCATAGGAGATGTATGAGAGGGGATTCATATTTAAAATGTGGACTTTGTAATGGAGCCGTAACTGAATAGATCGTACCATTCCGAACGAGATTCGATGACGGGATAGGTGTGTCTATTTATACCCATTACAAGGAACGCAAGGTTAAGTGTTATGAACTGACCAAGCAGACGCCATGGGTGTCTGCTTTTTTTGGTACATTGGCATCTCCGATAAGCTTGCGATTGCCGTTCCTTACCCATAAGGAGACGATAAATATGTACAACGAGAATAGACGTAATATTGCAATTGTAACTGGAGCAAGCCGCTCCAAAGGAATTGGTGCAGCTATTTGCAGAGAGCTTGCAGCGAAAGGCGTCGATGTGCTCTTTACACACTTGTGCCACTACGATAAGGCGACCGGCTATGAGGACGCGAACGGCGGCTGGCCAGAGCAATTTGCACAGGAGCTTAGGGAGTACGGGGTTCGGGTGGGGCATATGGAGCTCGATTACTTCGATGCCAATGCTGCTGTTCGGCTGCTGGATGAAGTCGAGAATCGCCTAGGCAGACCGACGATCCTCATTAACAATGCTACACATTGTGTAGAGGTCGACCGTCACCATGTGACGGCACAGATTATCGATCATCATTGTATCGTGAACGTAAGAGGAACGATGATGTTATCAGTGGAATTCGCGAAGCGGCTTGAGGCTGCGGAAGTAGGCGGCAGAATCGTGAACTTCGTGTCCGGGCAGGACAAGGAACCGCAGCCTGGCAACTTGGCCTACGCTGCTTCGAAGGGGGCAATATCTGCCTTCACTACTTCGTTAGCTGCTGAACTGGCCTCTCATCGAATTACGGTGAATGCGATCGATCCTGGTCCGACCGATTCCGGGATGGAAGCGTTCGTGCAGGACTTCTTAAGACCGAAGTTCCCAACAGGGCGCATTGGTACGCCAGAGGATGCAGCGCGCTTAGTGTCATTCCTGGTGAGTGACGAAGCAGAATGGATTACGGGGCAAATTATCCATTCAGATGGGGGCTTCCGTAATTAGACGAATGAATGATTCTGAAAAAAATGAAACGTTTCCACTTGTACTACGTAGTATCTAGTAACGCTCATTTCTGCGACTGAGGAGGATGCAATGATCTATTTCACAGTCATGATTGGCATGTTTAGTTTATTTCTGATGATGATCGTAGGATGGGTTGGTTACAAGCAATTCGTGAGGCGGGAGCCGGTCGAGGTTCATTATACGCCCTTCGATTATATTACAGCGCAATCGAGCGTGGAATTTCATGAAGAGAAGGAAGATCATGAGGAACAGGCCGGTCATGGTGATGATAAGGATCCACAATCATCTGGCGCAATGTCAACTGGAGAGTCGAAGTGAACCATTGCAGTTGAGCGGAATCGCGTTCATCCAGAGAATGGATGTTCGATCTTTCTTGCTTGCTACTGATCTGCATGATAACCTTATTTCTAATAAAAAAATGTACGATTAACTAACGACAGGGGGTGCGATATGACAAGATTGAGTGTGCAGTGGGAGAAAAACAGCATACTTGGTGTTGTGTGTGTTGCCCTCCTGCTTTTGTGTTCGGTATTTTCCACGTTTATGGTCGAAGAAGATCGCGTCAACTGGAACAATCCCTCCAAGCTGGCGAAGTCCTTCCATGAGCAGCAGTTTATACCAGTTTCACGGCATGCCTCTGCCATGAAGCAGCTATTTGTGAAGAAGATTGTAGTGATGTTTATTCTCTTCTTCAAGGAATTCACCTTTAGTATGCCCCCTGTTATTAGGTTTCTCCACAGCTGTTTCTTCGTTATACGGAAGCGTTTATTTCTCATGCCTATCAAATTCACCTCTACGTTCGTAGTGTAAATCTCTTACATTCATTCACAAGACTGTACTTGAAATTGAATAAGGAATAGCAGTGCAAGATGTTCTCTATGGCATTAAAAATCGCTATCTACATGGATTATTTTGTGCTGCATAAGAGATGTGTTTGACATGTATATAAAGTTCCTTATTTCACAATGTGAGGAAAAATAAACCTATGGACGGTTGGAGGGATTTCATTTGAATATGAAAGAAACAGAATTGCCAGGAATCGGTCGTAAATATCAGTTGGAAGCTCGCAATGGAGATCAATTGGTCATCATAGTACATGATGATGGACGTCGGGAGATGTATCATTTTGATCAGCAGGATCAAGAAGAGAGTATTTCGATGGTGACATTGGATGATGATGAGGCGCGCGCAGTTGCTGCTATCGTTGGTGGGCTTATCTATAAGCCGAAGGCACTCGAGACGGTCAATGTTGCCTTGGATGACCTCATGATTGAATGGTACAAGGTGGAGCCTCATGCAGCCTGCGTTGGCAAGAGCATCGGAGAAATTAAAGTACGCGAAACGACAGGGGCAACGATTATAGCGATTCTTGAAAAGGACAAGAAAATAATCAATCCAGGACCTGATGTCGTGTTATCTGCTCATACAACGCTTGTCGTTGCAGGGGAAAGACAACATATTAAGCTGCTTAAGCCTTGGCTGTTAAGTGGAAGCGAATAAGCAGAAAACGGGGTGAACTATGGATACGATTATTTTCGAGGTTGGATTAGCTATTGCTTTAATTGGACTAGTGGGCGTTATTGCAACGAAGCTTCGCTTCTCTGTCATTCCTTTCTATATTCTGATCGGGATGGCGGTAGGGCCGCACGCGCCGCACTTTTGGATATTTGACTTCCGTTTCATTGAGAGTTCAGTCTTTATTGATTTTATGGGGCGTATTGGGGTACTGTTCCTGTTGTTCTACTTGGGGCTGGAATTCTCCGTAGGACGCTTGCTCAAATCAGGGAAATCCATCGTGGTTGGAGGAATTTCCTATATTGCGATTAACTTCGTCTCCGGCTTGTTGATAGGTTGGCTGATGGGAATGCCACTTGCGGAGACACTAGTCATTTGCGGGATTATGACAAGTTCATCAACCGCGATAGTAGCGAAAGTATTGGTCGATTTAAAACGGACGGCGAATCCGGAAACTGAAGTGATTATGGGCATGATTATGTTTGACGATTTATTCATCGCTATTCATATGTCCATTTTATCCGGTCTTGTACTTAGCGGGGGCGCATCCCTCGGAACGGTACTGATGACAACGGGATCTGCACTTGTATTCATTTTGTTATTCATTATTTTGGGCCGCAAGGCGATGCCGTTCATTGATCGAATCTTGAACGGGAAATCATCAGAACTGTTCCTTATTTTGGTGATGGCAACGCTGTTCCTCGTAGCTGGATTTTCGGAAACACTGCATGTGGCAGAGGCGATAGGAGCTCTATTAGTAGGACTTGTACTTGCTGATTCCCAGCATGTAAAGCGGATTGAACATTATGTGATTAACTTCCGTGATTTCTTTGGGGCTGTGTTCTTCTTCAGCTTCGGCTTAACAATTGACCCAATGACATTAGGCGGAGCAGTTGGTATGGCGATTGTCGCCGTGATCTTGACAATAATCGGGAATGTCATCGCAGGGATGCTGGCAGGTCGCGCAGCAGGCTTATCGAGCCGTGCTTCCATTAACATTGGTTTCACATTGGCCTCAAGAGGAGAGTTCTCCATTATTATGGCGAATATCGGCAAGGCTGGAGGGCTGCTACCGGTTGTCCAATCTTTTGCCGTGCTATATGTATTGTTGCTGGCGATCTTAGGTCCGCTCTTAACGAAGGAGTCCAAGCGCATATACAACCTGGTCGATAAGGGGATTCAAGGGAGTAAATCGCTATTCGGGAAGAAGCGAGTTCGTGGCAAGGAACAGAGCACGAACTCAGATGGTGTATAATTGGATGGCTCATCTTTAAAGATTGGGTACGTTTTGAGAAAAATAGGTTATATTATATATTGTAAGGCATACCCATTCAAGGGAGGGATAGCGTATGAATATCACTATCGATCTCACGCAGATTGGGAACGCTTATGAACACAAGGATTGGAAACGGGTGGATGCAATCTATAGACATGCAAGGGAACGCATGATGGCGGGCGATACTGTCATCTTGCAGCGAGACATACCTAACCGCGCTCCTATTGCGGTTCGAACCTTCGAACAGCTGGATGAGCTGGAAGAATGGATTCGCCATATGGAGGACGAGTACTGTCTAGCAGAACCCTATGCGTAATGGAACATTCCATCTATGATGGTTACGAATTTGAGCCGCTGAGCATTCAGCGGCTTTTGTTTTTGTCTTAGAGGACAGGAAGGGGAATCGAGCGTTATGGAGAATGTCAGTGATAGAACGATACATCTTGTCATGTTCATCCGTAGCGGTTCATATAACTACACGTTAGGAAAGTTCGTAACCTGTGTTACTGGGCTGGGGAGGGAGTAATGTGATGAGGAACAAGCGGGATTCGTTTGTTCAAGGAATGGAGAGCGGACGTAACCTAAAGGTAATGACATTCAATATCTGGAGAGGCAGTACTTCGATTGTTCAGGTTTCGGAAGCCATTCGAACCGCAGAAGCGGATGTGATCGGCATACAAGAAGCAGATGGACAGCTTCCTGCACTCGCTCACAAGCTGAACTATTACTATGATGAGGGGCACAGTATTTTGAGCCGGTATCCACTTCATCAATCGGCGCATAAGGAGTTCATATGGATAGAGGTTGCGCCGGACGAGGTGGCTGCCATGAGCAATGTTCACCTGTGCCACGAGCCGTATGGGCCCTATGACATACGGGATGGGCTGGATGCTGCAGTTGTGGTGGAGAACGAGAACCGAATTCATATGCAGGAGATGAACAGTCGGTTCCATCTGCTCGGACAATTGGCAAGTCAAGGCGTTCCGGTGTTTCTCACAGGCGATTTCAATGTTCCTTCCCATCTGGATTGGACAGATGAAGCGAAGAGCATGCACTTTGGCGTAGCTGTCGAATGGCCGGTGTCCTTACGATTGGAGCAGCTACAGTTGCGAGATTCCTATCGAGATGCTTACCCTGATCCATTCGTGAGGCCTGCTGCAACCTGGACAGCTGGGGAAAATGGACGAATCGCGCTGGATGAGGTGCATGATCGCATTGATTTTGTGTATGTAGGAGGAGCTGCAGTAACGATTGACAGCCGTATTGTAGGCGAGAGAGGTCCCTATACTGATATTGCGATTACGCCATGGCCGTCTGATCATCGGGCAGTTGTCTCTACCTTCGAACTCATTCCTGCAAGGATTCCGATGGACATTGGAGCATCCATTCAAGTGAGCTATGAACGGATAGTCCAAGGTAAAGGGACAATTGAGCGAGCCGGTATATTGAATAAGGAATAGGGATACGGATACGGTACTCCGTGGGGTACCGTATTTTGCTGTTGATCAATTGCCGGGGAAGGGAAGGTTAGGCCATTGTTTGACTGAGTGCAAATCTTTCAATCTAGTAAATCAAAATCATCCTGACCATTGTTGCAATGAAAGCGAGTTAGGAGGCTTGCCTTTGTCGGGCAACGAGCATGCTGCATATCATATAGTCAGGGTCTGCGAGTGCTTCGTCAATACTCTAGCAGAGGCATTGAAAGTGCTAGATACAGGCCGAAGTGTATACGACTGCAGAGGAGGGCAAGCATGGACCGATTCAATCTTCTACTCAAAACGGGTGCTGCAGCTGTTGGAGGGACGTTTTCGTTTGTATTTGGAGGATGGCCTGCGTTAGTTCAGGTTCTGTTAACGATGGTAATATTAGATTATGTGACAGGGATGTTAGCTTCCGCTGTGGAAGGAAAACTGCTGAGTCGGGTCGGTCTTGTCGGGATAGCACGCAAAGTATTCATTTTCTTCATTATTGCGCTCGCTCATCAGATCGATATTACGTTTAATAGCAAAGATCTGATTCGAGATGCGACAACATACTTTTATATGGCTAATGAGGTGTTGTCGATTGTTGAGAATGGAGGCCGACTCGGTGTACCGGTCCCAAATGTAATCAAAAAGGCGATTTTTGTATTGAAGGATAAAAGTAACGATGGAGACGACAGTCAGAAGGGGGATAAGCGAGACAACCAGCAGGAGAAAGATGACAACTCCCCTCAAATCTAAGCTGTTGTTCAAAAAGGACGAGCCTTGAACGCGATGCGGCGGTGGAAGGAAGGAGTGGCCTTGGACAGCTAGTATGTTTGATGCTGGAATGAGAGGCACTCCTTATTCTATCCGTGAACGTGAATGATCTCGAAGGAAGGCTGTCTTTGTGGAAAATATGTTGCTCCTACATAAATTTCAGGTAAGGTCGGTCAGAGACCGGATGATGGTTATCAAGTTGCTTGTTTTTCGGCTGAATATTGCGGAACACGATGACGAAGGGCTGTTTCAGAGCATTGTTAATTGGCTCTTGTGCAGCCTCTTTTTGCGGATTTGATTATGGAATGTATATATGCCCTAAGCAGGCTAAAAGGATATGAATATCATAAGCATTATCAAAGCACGACATAAATTTGGGTAAGGGGACAGGTGGATATATGAACGGTGATAATGTGATTCGCATAACGTCGAAACCTTGGAGTAGTAAGCTGAAATTCGAATATGCCCAGGCGAGCGGGCTGACGTCTGGAAGCATATGGCCACCCCCTGGGTGCGCGCTAATATTTCCTGTTCCACCGGTACCGCCGGCTCCACCGGAGACGGGCAAGGTGCTGAAGGTAGAAACGTTCCAATTCATTACAAGAAGCGACGGGGTAAAATCCACGTACACGAATGAGAATGCGCTGCCGCAATACGGAAGCTCGGACATACTGGATCCGGCAACTGTTTCCTACACGAACTTGTTCATCAACGGCGTTCTTCAGCCGCTTATTGTATACAAGGTGTCGGCTGGGGCATTAACCATTGATGAGGTGCCAGTGGACGGCGTTCCTATAACGCTTCAGTTCATACGAATTTTTCATGCGGAAATGGGATGATTCGGATTAGTGATCGAACAAACTTAAGAAAGCGGGGAACAGATCATGAGGGGCCAATTAGTCGCTTGTTTCCTGTATGTGGGATATAATTTCGATCCGCAATCTTACAACAGGAGGTGAAAAAATAGGATACATAGATATTACCTTAAGCTTAAGTCGAGAAAGACCTTTAACCAAAGAAGGTATACTTTCTCTTTCTCCAAGATTGTTGGAGGAAAGCAAACACGAAAATTTTGCAAGCATGCTAATTTTTTTGGAAAAGATTTAAGTTGTAACCTGAGCGTTCACCATGTCATGTACACAATCAGTACCTCTAGGATCAGCATTAAATAAGGTATCCCAAAAGAGGAGTGAAATAAATGGCAATTATTAAACCGTTTCTGGCAGGCAGGAAATTCAGTTCGACCATCGGAGCAGGCACGGGAACAGGTGCTGCGTTTACGATTGCAGCCACAGCATTTACAAATGATACTGGTGCTGCAGCAACTTCATTTCCAGCCTCATTTGCCTACTATGACCTTTATATCAATGGGGTTCTCCAAATGGGAGATACGTCTATAGTTACGACAACATCAATAACAATCCCTGGAGGAGATGCGCTTGATCCTGCCACGCCGCTCATCGTTGAGTTTATTGTGAATTAACCAAGAACGATTGTTTTTCATATGCTGATCATAGACTGTTCTGGTTATATTCCAGAGCAGTTTTTTGTTGGCTTTTAAATGTGTTTTTTCTTCAAGACAACTGCAAGGTTCAATACTTGTCCCACATGCATCTAATATAGCATCCCTTAAGAAAAGGAGGAGAAAATAATGGCTATTACTCAACCATTTATAGCAAGTCGGAAATTTGCAGCTACGATTGGAGTCGGGACTGGAACTGGCGCCACATTCGCGGTTGCCGCAACAGCTTTCACGAATGACGCTGGTGCTGCAGCAACAGCATTCCCAGGTTTATTCGCTTATTATATTCTCTATATTAATGGCACCATCCAGACAGCAGATACGTCGACAGTAACGACAACAACGATAACGATTCCTGGAGGAGATGCGCTTGACCCTGCTACCCCAATCCTCGTCGAATTTGTCGTAACGTAATGCCGATATATAAATAGTGTGTGTGTTTAAATATCAAGTTGATCCAAGGCAAGCCTTGGATCAACTTTTTTTCAAGACGCATCATAAGTTCCATACATAAGGGTTTCTGACAAATTAATACGGGTGCCTATTGCTAGGACACCTTCGTGGGAGATGTGGAAATGGATAAACGGTATTAAACGGTCATGAAGGATAAACACTTATAGAATAAGGGAAACGCACTGTTGGTAATGGATTAAAAAAGACGAAAAAATGTAATGATTAATACAATTAGTCCCCAAATTTCAAGTTTAGTCCCCATCGCCACTGAATAATACATCATCAAAAATGGAAGCTGTCTTTCGATCCACTGATTCGATAATATGCCCATAGACGTCCATGGTTGTTCCTATTTTAGAATGGCCCAATCGATTAGATATCGTTTTAGCATGAGCACCTTCTCCGATTAATATGGAAACCGACGTATGACGGAAGTCATGGAACCGTATGAACTTCAGTTTAGGAATTGTACCGTTGAAATCCTTCCATTTTTCTGTAAGCGATTTGGGACGGAACGGGATCCCGATTTTATTGCAAAATAAGAAATCCCCATAAGTTCCTTCCCAAATATCAGCATTATCATTTTTCATATTGTCCCATTCTGCTTTGCATAATGTTAATCTATCTACCACATACTACCTGACATAAAGAAAGTATAAAAAGACATCAACAAGAGTGTGGACGACATTTTAAATGTTCAATAACTTAGGTGAATCCCCAAGCTAGTCGAATTCCTTTCATGTAGGTTTTTCATTGGGTATACTGGATAAAAAGGAAGGGTGGTCAAATGAAGGTGCTTGGGATTCCAGTAGATGGTGTAAAGACCGGCGAGAATGATCCTTATGTCGAACTCGATGTAAAAGATGTGTATATGATAAAGGAGAATGAAAAAGGAATTGCGGTGTTTTACACAGCGTTTGGGGAGTTTTATGGATTGGCATTTTCAAATGATTGATCTAAGCTCTAGGTCATCTAGGGCTTTTTTTTGTTAGTTCATAATGTCAATTAACATTACCATACTCTCAGGTACTGTCTTATAATAATCTTATATAACTATAAAGGGTGGTGCAAAGTGAGTCAGTCTTTAACTTACATATTATTTAGTACCCTCGATGCTGCAGTTGTTAATGCTTTGATCCTAAAGATATATAAGCAGCCTTTATTAAGGTACAAGTATAAAATACTTGTATTATCCGTAGCATTAGTAATATGTTCATTTTTAATGAGGACTGTAATTAATTTACCTGCTTTGGATTTGCCCTTGCAATATATCATATTTGTAATGTTTTACTATTCCGTGTTGGAATACAGGCTGCATTATGCAGCATTTATTATCGGATCAGGATTATCGGCATACATATCGATCCAAATGATTGTATACTACTGTTTGGCCACCATAGGGATAGCTGATAAATCAGTAATATTTGTTTATACGGGGTTCCCTGTCAACGCTATTCAATTATGTTCTATTGTTGTTGGTGCGGCCATTGCCTTATTCCTATGGATGACGGGAAGAGGATTTTCATTCATCATCGTGCCGCCTCATGATACATTCAGAATTAAGTATTCAGAGTATAGTCATCGAATTGTTGTTATTTCGGGAATAATATCGGCAGTAACGATATTCCTGACTTTATTAATAATCCTGTCTCAGAATTACATATTGCTCATGATACTTTCATTAGCAAGCTTTGGCATTGCTTACTATTACTCGGATCGGGGAGATTACGAAAGTGTTAGAAGCGATATCGAGAAACATTGCAATAAAATTGAAGAAGAACAACCCTGAGAGCGATGTTGATGTAGAGGTTTTAGAATATGGAATTGCAATGAAATTAAATAAATATGGAGTAATCTTGATTACAGTAACTTTAGGGACTATCTTCGGACATCTATATGAATCTATACTAGCATTAGTGGCATTAGCTGCTATTAGAAGGTTTTCTGGAGGGGCACATTTTTCTTCACTAACTGCGTGTATGATCATATCTTCATTATTTTGTGTGATAACGCCTATGATACTCCTATCGAAAACGACTGCTGTTGTTTTGACTTTGGTATCCGTTTGTATCTATTATTTTCGAGCCCCAAATTGGTTTGAGGAACTTACTGTCCAGAAAAATGATATACTGTATAAGTACATAGCAATGTTGATAGCAAGTGGTAACTTAATCCTGCAATCTAGTGTTATAGCGATTGTTCTCTTTGTACAAGCCTTAACATTACTACCGAAAGGAGGTGTCAAGGATGAAAAAGAACATTGAAATGTTTCTCATGAAACGATTGGAGAAAAGTGCTGAAAAAGAAGCGAAAAAAGCAAAGATCGTTTTCGGTGCTAAGAAACTCCCAACAGCTTTGAAGAACGTAAAGCATGAGAATTAAAATGGTACTTTGAAAAGTTCATCATATCCGGCAATATAATGCTTTAGCAACCGTATCATCACTTCAGTGAAATTAGTGAACGGTGTAGAGCATAGTTGGATATTGCTTGGACAGAGTATCCTGTTTTTGGCTAAGTCCCCATTAAGTCCTCACCAAGATAATCTCGCTGAATAAAACAACATCTAAAGAACGTTTGAAATCTTATGTATAAGGGTTTGGAGTAAATTAAAACGGGTGCCCTATTGCTAGGACACCCTCATGGGAGAGGAGAAACCGGACGAAGAGCTTATGGGGAAACGTAAGTCTTCTCCGCGGTTGTCTACGACATTCGATGATGTCGATACTTTAATGATTGCCCGATTGGGCAGAAATATACATGTCGAAAAAAATTTGTAGGGCTCGATAAATGATGCCGCTTTCTCACATCCTATAACCAAAATGAACTTGCCCAGCTGTATAAGCAGGGGTGATGGTCATATATGTAGGAGGAGATCGAGTTGAGGCATCTGATTATATACGCACATCCCAATCCGAACAGCTTCAATCACGCCATTATGGAAATGGTACAAGCTGAATTGGAGGATCAGGGACATGCCGCATTGGTTCGCAACTTGTATGAAATGGAGTTCAATCCGGTGCTGTCGGCCAAAGACTTCGAATTATTCGGACAGCATGAGCTGCCCCCTGATATTGAGGAGGAGCAGGGTCATATTACGTGGGCAGATCATATCATCATGATTTATCCAATCTGGTGGGCAAGTATGCCTGCCATTATGAAGGGGTACATCGACCGTGTGTTTTCGTATGGCTTCGCCTACAAATATGGTGCTGACGGCATAGAGAAGCTGCTGTTAGGGAAGTCGGCGCTGCTCTTGTCCACACATGGCAACACACATGAGCAATATGAGCAGAGCGGCATGTATGAGGCCATGCAGAAGACGACAGACAGCGGCATTTTTGAATTTGTCGGCATGAAAGTGCTTGTACATCGGTTCTTTGCATCCGTGACGACAATTGACGATGAAGCGCGCAAGCAGATGCTTGTTAGTGTGAAGGAACTGCTGCAGCAGCTGCATCGATAAGTTGATGTTGATAGATAAGGCTTCTTATCGGGAACCCTATTTCCGGATAAGGAGCTTTTCTTTTTATAGAGGGATTGTGTGATGAAGAAGCTAAGTCTGAATGAGGACACGTTTTCCTTTTTCAAATTAGGAGAAAATGTGGTACGATAAACGTCGAAATACAAGAAGTTTACCGTTACATACCATCATGATTATACGGATAAGCTGCGCTGAGGCGCATAAGAATGGGTGGAGTGAATTGAGAGTTATTTCAGGAACAGCAAGAGGTCGTTCGTTGAAGCCGGTACCCGGCATGGGGACGCGGCCGACGACAGATAAAGTCAAGGAAGCCTTGTTCAGCATGATCGGGCCGTATTTTGACGGCGGCTGTGTGCTGGATCTGTTCGCAGGAACAGGCGGACTTGGCATCGAGGCACTTAGCCGTGGTGCGGAACAAGCGATATTCGTGGACAAGGATCCCAAGGCTGTCGAAGTTGTGAAGCACAACGTTCAGGCGGCAGGGGTCGCGGAGCAGAGTGAAGTATACCGCAATGATGCCAAGCGGGCGATTAAGGCATTAGCGAAGCGTGATATTTCTTTTGAACTTATTTTTCTTGATCCGCCATATCGATTGAAGGATGCGGACGAACTGCTGGAAGGCATGTGGAATGACGGGTTAATCTCGAAGGATGCGACGATTGTCGTTGAGCATGACTCGAAGCATGAATATCCCGAAGAGATCGGTCCTCTCTACGTATGGAAGAAAACAGAGTACGGAGAAATTGGAATTACGGTATATCGGGTAAAGGAACAGACAGAGAAGGAAGCTGAGCTTGAACAGAACGCATAAGCTTATAACCATATGAGGAAATGAAACGTGCAGAAGAATAATCTGCTGTAGGGCATAAGGAGGATCCATTGTCATGACGGAACATACAGAGCAAGTGCATGAGCCGCGCATTGCGGTGTATCCGGGAAGCTTCGATCCGGTTACACTTGGGCATCTTGATATTATACAACGAGCGGCTAAGCAATTTGATAAGCTCATCGTAGCGGTGTTGAACAATTTGTCGAAGCAGCCAATGTTCAGTGTTGAGGAACGGAAGGAGCTTCTTGGGCAGATTACTCAGCATATCCCGAATGTGGAAATTGACAGTTTCCGTGATTTGCTGGTCAATTATATGGAGCAGAAGCAGGGCCATGTGATCGTGCGCGGCATTCGCTCTGTCACAGACTTCGAATATGAGCTGCAGATGGCTTCCACGAATCAGAAGCTTAACCCACGAGTAGAGACGATCTTTATGATGACGAATCCGAAATATTCCTATCTAAGCTCAAGCATGGTCAAGGAAATTGCGAAATTCAATGGTGACGTCAGCGAATTGGTGGCACCTGAAGTAGAATTGGCACTGCGTGATAAATACAAAGATTCAAAGTAAGCAGCAGGTCCATGTCGCCAGTATGAATCAACGGTCGATATGGACTTTTTTGTTTAGCCTCGGGTGAACAGCCGTCCAACGGTTTGTGCCAGTACGAATAAAGTGAATAGGAATAGACAGGCTACGGGAATGAGCATGGAAGCTTGAGCCCATATTGGCAAATGACTAATGAAAGTCAATAACGGAAGCAGGCTGCTTGATTCCGCGATTACAGGCGCATCATAGGCATTGGATGTGTTGGTTGCTAGCGTACATAATGCTGACATTGCTGAATCTGATGATTGGAGCAGGGAATGAAGTGGCGACCATAGCATATAAGTGAGCAGAAATGCACATAAGGCATGAAGCAGACGGGATAGTATAAAATGGCCGAAGCGAAGATCCGTCGTCTTCACAATGCTGTGAACTTGAAGAAGAGCACTGATGCCGCTCCAGGCAATAACGGAACTGAGCAGCGCTGCTTGAAATACAGGAGATGAGAATGCTGCTGAACCGAGCGTATACGCCGCTAAATTTACTTCAAGCAATCCGTTCAAGATATATTTGCCAAGCTCCTGCGGAATTGCGATGCGCAGCACTTGAATGATAACGGAGAATATCATCATATAGCCGCCGACCATCATTAAGGTTTGGACAGCTGAAGTAACGGACTCGCCCAGCATTCTGCCGAAGGGACGGCCATCCTGACGATGGGCGCCCTCCATCTGCCCAATGATCCGTTGGTAGAATTTCTGGTGAGATTTCGATAGTGAAGCAGATGTGCGTAATGGTTGCGACTCAGGGCGCATGCGGTGAATGAACCGCATTAGAAGTGTAGTTAGGATAGAGGAAGCCCAGTGAATAATTGCGATGATTAGCCCAAGCTCAGGCTTCTGCATAAACCCAACACCTACGACTGCTATAATAAAAAGGGGACTGCTCGTATGGGACAGACAGAGCAGCCGCTCAGCTTCCTGACGAGATAGAACCTGTTGATTGCGCAGTTGGGCAACAGCCTTGGCTCCTGCTGGATAGCCGGCCGTCCAGCCGACCGCCCACGCCCAGCCGCCAACTCCAGGCAGACGGAACAACAAACGCATAAGGGGGTCCAACAAGGAACCAAGTCCATGGACGAATCCATAAGCATAGAGCATTTCAGACAATACTAAGAACGGCAGCAATGCCGGGAATATAATGTTCCACCATATTTTCAAGCCTTGAAGTGATGCTTGGAATGCTTGATCCGGATACGATACAATGCAAATAACGAGAAGAACTGCCATACTTCCCATCAACAGCGTCGTTAGCGGGTGTTGGGATAGCGGCGTTCGAAATGAAAACATGATGTTCACCTCTTGCAACAGTATTGGAAGTAGGGTACTTCCACATATGTACGTACCAAAGACAGGCTTTAGACCAGTTTGTACAACGAAGCAGGGGCGAGCGGAAGCAGCAGGAGGGAATGCAATAATGGAAGAAGAAGCAGTACGTGACAGCCAAGGCTCGAAGCGTTGGCGATTAGGCAGTTGGAAATGGTTCTTTGCAGCACTCTTGTTCTTGTATGTGATGGTGTATATGCCAACACCATATGTGATATATACGCCGGGCAGTGCCGAGCAGGTGAAGCCAATGGTAAGTGTCCAAGCTGGAGACGACACAGAAGAAGGGACATTTATGCTTACCACGGTGCGCCGCACATATGCGAACCTTGCATTGCTATTATGGAAATCATTTGACCCGCATGCCGAGTTTGGCAAGAAGGCGGATTCCCTACAAGGAAGAAGCGAACAGGAATATGTGACTGAGCAATTGTTCAACATGAGTGATTCCCAGCTAGGCGCGGTACTGGCTGCCTATAACCAGTTGAAGATCCCGTACCAATTGAAATCCGAAGGCGTGTATGTTATTTACAACTACCCGAACCTTGCGCACAATGAGTTCGAGACCAATGATCGGATCATCGAAGTCGATGGTAAGCCGGTTAATGATTTCGAAGCATTACAAGCAGTTATGAAGGGCCGCAAAGCTGGAGAAACGGTGCAGGTCAAGGTTGAGCGTGACAAGAAAGAGAAACTTGTAAAGGCGACATTGGTGGAACTGACGGATCCGAATAAGAAAGAGGAGAAGCGAGTTGGCTTTGGTCTTCGGTACGGACAACGCAAGGAAGCTATACCTGAGGATAAAGGAAAAACCATAACCTTCAAAGACAGTGACATTGGCGGTCCATCCGCTGGGCTTATGTTTACCTTGGAGCTGATAAACCGCTTAACCCCAGGGGACTTAACTGAAGGCTATCGGATAGCAGGAACAGGAACGATTGAACCTGGCGGGAATGTAGGCGTGATTGGTGGCATTCAATTTAAGGTTGTGGCTGCTGATCGTGAGAAGGCGGCGCTGTTCCTTGCTCCAGAAGGCAATTATGCGGAAGCGAAGGCGAAGCTCGAAACGATGAATACGAAAATGAAGCTGGTATCGGTACGTACAGTGGGCGATGCACTGAACGCAATTCAGAAGTTTGGCGCCGAGCAGAAGGCTGCTCAGTAAACGTATAGAGTAAAGCGAAGGGCTCGTGGAATAAGTAGCGGCGAGCTTTAATAGCATGAAGCACAGCTTGTCTGATCATGGAGTGGGCAACTATCGTGATGCAGATATGAGGGAATACAGGCTGATATATCTTCTTAATATGAAATAAGGGCTAGATGGACAAAAGATCGAGGTGAGGGCGAGATGCTCCCATGCTCGATCTTTTGTGCTTATTCTTCCCTCAGTTTGATTGATGTCGCCGAGGTGATTCGTAATAGTCCCGATAAGCATCACGAGCATTCCAACGCCCAAAGGCGTTCGCATACAGCGATGTTGCTCGGATATCAGCTTCCAGGCCGCAATAACCTCCGAGATTGAAGTTATCGCGATTCACGCTTAACACAATCGGCAGTTCTGCGCTTTGCTTCATTCGCTTCAGCAGGGCGCGTCCTGTGTCCGTGAACCCAAGAACTCTAATGTACCAGGGCCCTTTCTTCAAGCCATCGGATCCAAAATGGAATTTGTCATGGTGAAGCAAAATATGCGCGAGCATCCGCTGCAGCTTCGTTCGGGTATAGCGCTTCGTCTTGAGCTGCTCAAGCAGGGATTCCACGCGTTGTGCTGTCATTTGGCCGAGTGCCTGTTTCACCCGGTACTCGAGCCCTTCCGTAACCTCTAGATGACGCGCAATGGATTCAGGGGACAACTGATGTAGCCGATATATCAGCTCACGCGTATAACAATCCCAGCTCATTGGTGCTCTGCCGAAGCGATGCTCCTGCTCAAGAATACGCAGTGTGCTTGGCGGCAAATATTGTGCGCATGTCTCGAGAGTGCCTTCTTCCGTCCATAATCGTCTAATGGCGGTTGCGCTCGCGATTGAGCCTTCTGGTGCTTCCGTATCATGGTAGCCGGCCTGTGTGCGAGCAATCGTGTGCGGTTTGATTGCGCTATTCAATCGGCGGAGCGCCATTACATAGTGCAGGCCAAGGGAATTGTTGGGCTGCGCCATCCAGTCTGCAGCCTCGGATGAAGAAGGGCTGGTGCGGCTTGCCGTCATTGCTTGTCCCGCTGCTGCGGCATAAGCAGCAGGGTAGGTTAAACCTGCCTTCAGATGCTCCTGCAGCTGATCTGTGAAGCCCGAAGGCTCGTTAACGAGGATATCTGCTGCACGTAAGAACGGTTCAACATCACCAAGCTCGCTGCCGAAGCAGAGAGCGTCAACTACGCCTGTCGCTTGCAGGGTGGCAACAGCGCCGTAGGCGAACCATTCCGCAGGCTGAACAGCGTAGGCAACAGGCAATTCGAGGACAAGGTCGACGCCATTTGCAAGTGCCATATCCGTTCGCGACCATTTATCGGCCAAGGCTGGTTCGCCACGCTGTAGGAAATGTCCGCTCATGACAGCGACCACTGCGTCGCAATTTGAAACTTTTTTCGATTGCTGGAGATGATATACATGACCGTTATGCATCGGATTGTATTCAACGACGATTCCGAGCGTTCTCATTCACGTCTCTTCCTTTCAGGCGCTGAATGCGGTAATATGGTATCTCAATAGTATCTAAAGTAGATGCATTGAATGCTTATTGACGGATCTCTTTCCCAGACAATCCACGGGTGTTGATAATCAAATCATACCATGATTGAATGGTTTTCCATAGGAAGGGGAATCGCGCTCCGGCTCTGGCAAACTGTCAAACGAATTTGGTTGACAAAGCATGACGTTAATCGCTATAATTAATTTTGTTTGTTTGGAGTGATAGTATGGAATTTCGATTTCGAGACATAACTGCTGGTAGAGGGGAAACGCAGATTAATACGGCATTTCGTGCCGACGAGGTAGCGCGTGAGCGCTCTGATGTTACCATTTCTGAACCGGTTCATGTCGAACTGTCGGTAAAGGCGGAAGGTGATGGGTTCGCTCGAGCTCATGGCAAGCTGACCGCTAAGATGGAACTGCAATGCTCGCGTTGTTTAACATCGTTTACCGAGACGTACGTTATTCCGTTTGATGAGCAGTTCAAGCTGAAGGACTCTACTGATCTTCCCGCTGAAGGGGATGAGGAGGACGTCATTACGGTGGCGGACGACCTTGTCAACTTGAAGCCTTACGTGGAAGAGGCGCTCTTAATGAACTTGCCGTATGCGCCGCTATGCGACGAGACGTGCAAGGGTTTGTGCCCGACTTGCGGCACGAACCGCAACGAACATCCATGCGGATGCTCGACTGAGCGAATCGACCCGAGACTGGCGGGGTTACAAGATTTCTTTAAGAAATAGAAAGCTGACAGTAGAAATAACACGTAACTTGGGTAAGGAGGTGTAAACATGGCAGTACCTCAAAGAAGAACGTCGAAAACACGTCGTGACAAGCGCCGTACGCACTTCAAATTGTCCGTGCCGGGCATGGTAAAATGCGAACAATGCGGTGAGTTGAAATTGGCGCACCATGTATGCAAAGTGTGCGGAACATACAAAGCTAGAGAGATTATCAAACAATAATCGGATATCTATGCAGGAAAAGTAGTACTTCGTGATCTCACGGGTGCTACTTTTTTTGTTCTCTTATACTGGATAATATTAGGAGGAAAAGAGGGGGGATAAAAACTGGTGCTTTCCTTTAGACCCATTTTTATATATACTACTCTTAGTACCAGGTTCTAAATACCTTTTTTCAAATCGATGAAAATGATCTATGATATACATAAGGGTTGGACAGTCAGCAGTTTTGCGGCAAGCCAAGCCTTTAGCATATTGGGCAAAGAGCAAAGGTGGTGCGGGACATCGAGCGTTTACCTAAGAGACAGCGTCAGCAGCAGCTGGCCGCAATCATTGAAGAGAATCCCTTCGTGACTGATCAGGAATTAACCCGCAAGTTGAAGGTGAGTATCCAGACGATTCGGCTTGACCGGATGGAGCTCGGGATTCCTGAATTAAGGGAACGATTGAAGCTAATGGCAGAGCAATCCTACGATCAAGTAAGATCCTTGCCGCTACATGAAGTTATTGGTGATATTGTTGACCTGCAGCTGGATCGCAGCGGGATATCGATATTTGAAATCCGTGATGAACACGTCTTCTCAAGAACACACATCGCACGCGGTCATCATCTGTTCGCGCAAGCGAACTCGCTTGCGGTTGCGGTCATTAATGATGAGATTGCATTAACGTCATCAGCGGATATTCGCTTTCTTCGTTCCGTGAAGCTGGGAGAGAAGTGTATCGCGAAAGCGTATGTACGCTCAATTTCAGGCGAACGAAGCAAGGCGAAGGTGGAAGTGTTTAGTTATGTGGGAGAAGAAATGGTGTTCCAAGGGAACTTTGTCATTTATCGTTCGGCAGGAACGGTGATTAGCAGCGAAGGAGGAGAACTGCATGAGAATCGCCATTGATGCGATGGGTGGAGATCATGCGCCGAAGAGCAATGTAGAAGGTGCATTGGCGGCAGCCAAGGAATGGTCGGATGTTGAACTGCTGCTTGTGGGAGACGAAGCAAAGCTCACTCCGTATATGACCACTTCCCCATCGAATGTGCGCATCATTCATGCGCCAGATACAATTGAAGCGGATGACGAACCGGTTAAGGCAGTTCGTCGCAAGAAGGAAGCCTCGATGGTTGTTGCGGGACGTATGGTTCGTGAAGGTGAAGCGGATTGCATGATATCGGCAGGCAATACGGGAGCGTTGATGACGACAGGGCTTCTCATTGTAGGCCGTATGAATGGTGTGGAGCGGCCTGCACTGGCTCCAATGATCCCAACGATGGATGGCAGAGGCGTGCTAGCGCTGGACTTGGGTGCGAACATGGATGCCAAGCCTGAGCATCTTGCGCAGTATGCCTTGATGGGCAGTATTTATCGCGAGAAGGTACATGGCATGGCGAAGCCGCGCGTCGGACTGCTGAACGTAGGTACAGAGGCGATGAAGGGCAATGAATTGACGAAGCAGGTCTATCCGCTGCTCGCGGAGCTGCCGATTCAATTCGTAGGCAATGTCGAAGCCAGAGACGTATTGGAGAGTACTTGTGACGTACTCGTGTGCGATGGATTTGCTGGCAATGTCATGTTGAAATCGCTGGAAGGAACGGCAAGTTCATTATTTGGCGTGTTGAAGCGGGAGTTCACGCGTACATGGTATACGAAGCTTGCGGCAGCGATGTTGATGCCAGCACTTAAGGGCTTGCGCAAGACGATGGATTACAAGGAACATGGCGGAGCTCCGCTGTTAGGCTTGAACGGACTTGTAATTAAGGCGCACGGCTCTTCAGATGCGCGAGCCGTTCATAATGCGGTTCGGCAAGCACGTTTAGCGCTGCAAAATGATTTGATTGAGACGATTTCTATGGGAGTCGGCGGAACTAACAGTGGGAAGTGAGTGATGCGTGATGAGCTTACGGTCAGTAGGAATCATTGGGACAGGTAAGTACGTACCCGAACGTGTGTTGACAAATGCGGACATGGAGAAAATGGTCGATACAAACGATGAGTGGATTGTATCACGAACGGGAATTAAAGAGCGTCGGATCGCGGCAGAGCATGAGGCAACCTCTGACTTGGCTTTTTATGCAGCGGAGAAGGCACTGGAAGCGGCGGGCATCTCAGCAGAAGAATTGGACTTGATTGTCGTAGCTACTGTTACACCAGATATGTCATTCCCGTCCACCGCTTGTCTTGTTCAGAAGCGGCTTGGGGCGACGAAAGCGGCAGCATTCGATTTGTCAGCAGCATGCTCTGGATTTGTATATGGACTTGCTAACGCAAGCAACTTTATTGCAATGGGCACATACAAGTACGCACTTGTAATCGGTGCAGAATGCTTGTCGCGCATTACGGATTACACGGATCGCAATACTTGCATCCTGTTCGGAGATGGTGCGGGTGCAGCGGTGCTTGGTCCAGTACCGGAAGGCCGAGGATTCCAATCCTTCGTCCTTGGCGCGGACGGCAATGGCGGTGAACTTCTGAAAATTGAAGCCGGTGGTTCGCGTATGCCTGCGTCGGCGGAGACGGTTGAAAACAAGCGCCATTATCTTTATATGAACGGTCGCGAAGTATTCAAGTTCGCTGTTCGCATTATGGGAAATGCGGCAGAAGAAGCGCTTGAGAAGGCAGGGAAGAAAAAGGAAGATGTTAGCTTGATGGTTCCACACCAGGCGAATACGCGGATTATCCATGCAGCTCTGGAGCGGCTGAACCTGTCGGAGGACAAATGCGTTATTAATTTGCCTTACTATGCGAATACGTCGGCAGCTTCCATCCCGCTTGCACTTGCAGAGGCTGCAGAGCAAGGCCGCATTCAAGAGGGAGACACGATCCTGCTCGTTGGCTTCGGCGGCGGCTTGACATGGGGCGCTTCGGTTATCGTGTGGTAGAAGGATGTCCTTCTCTGTGATTATGGAAAACACAGTTCTGATTTATACTCATTCATGGATAAGATTAAGGAGTGGACAATCTTGGGTAAAATTGCATTCGTTTTTCCAGGACAAGGTGCTCAAGCGATTGGTATGGGCAAGGACGTCTATGAGGCCGTTCCTGCTGCACAGCAGGCTTTCGATACAGCAGAGCAGGTACTTGGATTCCCTCTGAAGGAGCTCGTATTCAATGGGCCGGAGGAAGACTTGAAGCAGACAGCAAATACACAGCCTGCGCTTCTTGTTACGAGCTATGCACTGTATCGCGCGTTTGAAGCGTCTGGTGTTCGTCCAGACTTCGTCGCAGGACACAGCTTGGGTGAATATAGTGCGCTTGTTGTAGCGGGGGTTCTATCCTTCGAGGATGCAGTCGCTATTGTGCGGCAGCGAGGACAATTCATGGAGCAGGCTGTTCCGCACGGACAAGGTGCCATGGCGGCTGTATTAGGCGCAGAGCGCGAGCAGTTGGGAGCGCTGTGTGATGATATTAGCCGAACAACAGGTTCAGTAGAGATGGCGAACGTAAACTGTCCTGGCCAAATCGTTGTATCAGGTACAGCGGAGGGTGTAGCGGCGGTTGCCGAACGTGGGAAAGAAGCTGGCGCTAAACTTGTGAAACAACTGGCGGTTAGCGGGCCATTCCATTCGCTGTTAATGAAGCCAGCAGCAGAACGACTGGGCGAAGTCTTGAAGACCGTTGCCTTCCAAGATGCTTCTGTACCGGTTGTGGCCAATGTATCTGCACGTCCAGAGGAAGCGGGCGAGCTACTTCGTGAGCTGCTCGTAGAGCAAGTGTTCTCGCCAGTATTGTGGGAAGACAGTGTGCGCTATATGATCGAGCAGGGCGTTGATACATTCATTGAGTTGGGTTCAGGCTCCGTTCTTGCTGGACTGATTAAGAAGATAGACCGTTCGGTGAAGATTGTATCGATCAATAGCCTAGCAGCCATAGAAGCGTACCTTGCAGAATAATTACAGCATACATGCAATCGATATTTTTATCTATCTTATGTCTGCAATTATCATTCTAGTGATGCTGGGCGTAACCCGCTGCGGAATACGCCCAGGCAAGTATAAGGGAGGAACATGACCATGTCGAGCTTTGAAGGCAAAGTGGCGGTTGTCACAGGCGCTTCTCGCGGCATAGGACGAGCAATTGCGCTAAGTCTGGCTGAGGCTGGTGCAAATGTTGTTGTGAACTATGCAGGCAGCGAAGCGGCAGCTAAGGACACTGCAGCTGCGATCGAGGCAATGGGACGCAAAGCCATCACCGTTCAAGCAAATGTGGGCAAGACAGAAGAGGCGGATCTTCTTGTAAAGACAGCGTTGGATCAATTTGGCCGTATTGACATATTGGTGAATAATGCCGGAATTACAAGAGATAATTTAATTATGCGGATGAAGGAAGAAGAGTTTGATCAAGTCATTGAGACGAATTTGAAGGGTGTATTCAATTGCGTAAAGGCAGTGACTCGCCCGATGATGAAACAGCGCTCTGGCCGCATTATTAATATCTCGTCCGTCGTAGGTGTAATTGGCAATCCGGGTCAAGCCAACTATGTAGCAGCTAAGGCTGGTGTAATCGGCCTTACTAAGGCGTCTGCGCGCGAGCTTGCATCCCGTGGCATTACCGTCAACTGTGTGGCGCCAGGCTTTATTGAGACAGATATGACGGATGCACTGTCTGAAGAGATGAAGGGGCAGCTGCTTAGTCAGATCCCGCTTAATCGTCTAGGTCAGCCAGAGCATATTGCGAAGGCAGTTCGCTTCCTGGCATCTGATGATGCGGAATATATGACAGGCCAGACGATCCATGTGGATGGCGGCATGTACATGTAGGAGGCTTCTCCGTTCATGGCAGCATGAACGTTAAGCGATATAATGGGTAGGTGTGCATAAGTGTTGAGCGATCAGCAATAAAGCATCTTTTCCCTAATAAGTGGAAACGACTGTGAGAGATCAGGTCGTTTCTACCAGCAAGCCGTTTTGATATGGCAATTTACAATGTTTTTTCGTATAATACCAAAGAGGAGGTGAACCGGATGTCAGCAGAAGTGTTGGAGCGTGTAAAGCGCATCATCGTTGAACGCCTTGGCGTTGATGAGGCAGAAGTAACGCTTGAAGCATCTTTCAAGGAGGATCTTGGCGCTGATTCCCTCGATGTTGTGGAATTGGTGATGGAATTGGAAGATGAGTTTGATATGGAAATCTCTGATGAAGACGCGGAGAAAATTACTTCGGTTGGAGAAGTAGTGAATTACATACAATCTCATACCTAAGTTACTGAGTCCCGTTCTTCGTTAACGGGACTTCTCCTCATTATTGCAATATCTGAATGCGGCGGTATGCCGCATTCTCCATCATATAGAAGCTTGAACTGCAGAAGTAGAGGTGATTCTGATTGAAGCACAGGGTTGTAGTGACCGGCATGGGTGTCGTGACCGCTCTCGGCTCGGATATTGAGACATTCTGGAATAACCTGTTGGAAGGGAAGTCTGGAGTATCTCACATAGAAGCGTTTGATGTTACCGATTATCCGACGCAAATTGCCGCTTCCGTGAAGGATTTCAATCCAGAAGATTTCATGGATAAAAAAGAAACAAGGCGTATGGATCGATTTGTCCAATTCGCAGTAGCTGCAAGTAAGAACGCCTTGGAAGACGCGAAGCTGGATGTAAGAGAACAGACGAATCCAGATCGTGTTGGCGTTATCGTCGGATCCGGTATTGGTGGTCTTGGCACATGGGAAGATCAGCATACGATATTGATGGAGAAAGGCGTTAAGCGCGTTAGTCCATTCTTCATTCCGATGATGATTGCGAACATGGCATCTGGCCAAGTCTCCATCACTGTTGGAGCTCGCGGACCGAATACAGCAGCTGTATCCGCATGTGCGACGGGGACGCATTCCATTGGCGACGCATACAAGATTATTCAGCGGGGCGACGCGGATGTAATGATCTGTGGCGGAGCAGAAGCGACGATCCGTCCGATCGGTATGGCAGGCTTCTGCGCGATGCGTGCGATGTCGACTCGCAACGATGAGCCAGAGCGCGCTAGCCGCCCGTTCGATGTAGACCGTGACGGTTTCGTTATGGGCGAAGGAGCAGGCGTACTTGTTCTGGAGTCGCTGGAGCATGCTCTAGCACGCGGCGCTCGTATCTATGGGGAAGTGGCTGGCTATGGGATGAGCGGTGACGCTCACCATATGACAGAGCCTGACCCGACAGGAGCAGCATTGTGCATGACTCGTGCGCTGGCGGATGGCGAATTGGCACCAGAGCAGATTGATTACATCAACGCACATGGTACCTCGACTCCAGTAGGAGATCGTTCGGAGACGAAAGCGATCAAGTCAGCGCTAGGCGACCATGCTTATAAGACAGCAGTGAGTTCAACGAAATCCATGACAGGGCATCTTCTCGGTGCAGCAGGTGGCGTAGAGGCAGTCATTTGCAGCTTGGTACTGCAGCATGGCATGATTCCGCCGACGATCAACCTGGAAAATCAGGATCCGGAATGTGACCTCGATTACGTTCCGAACGTAGCTCGTAAAGCTGATGTACAAGTAGCGATGTCCAACTCATTTGGCTTCGGCGGACATAACGCTACAATTGTCTTGAAGAAATACGAAGCATAAGGAGTCAGACAGTTGAGTGTAGAATTGAAGCAGTTACAACAGAAACTGAACATTCATTTTCGGAACAGACAGCTGTTGAAACAAGCGTTCACCCATGCTTCCTATGTGAACGAACACCGCTTCGGCCAGCACCAAGACAACGAACGCCTTGAATTTTTGGGCGATGCTGTGTTGGAGCTGACGGTGTCAGAATTTTTGTATCACCGATGTCCGACACGGCCCGAAGGGGAGTTGACCAAGATGCGTGCTTCCATCGTCTGTGAGCCATCTCTTGTCAAATTTGCTAACCAGCTTGGTTTCGGCAAGTATGTTCTGTTAGGCAAGGGAGAGGAGCTGACGGGAGGACGTACGCGTCCCGCATTGTTGGCGGATGTTTTTGAATCGTTCATCGGCGCGCTCTATTTGGATCAAGGCTTAGAGGTGGTGCGGGATTTTCTGCGTGAGCATATTTTCCCGCAAATCACGCTTGACGGCAAGCTGCAGACGAATGATTACAAGACACAGCTGCAGGAATTGACGCAGCATCACAATTTGGGTTCGCTCGAATATCGAATTATCGAAGAGCGCGGCCCAGCACATGAACGTGAATTCGTATCTGAAGTATGTATGGGTGACGAATGTTTAGGTCGCGGAGTTGGCCGCTCGAAGAAAGAAGCGGAACAACAAGCCGCGGCACAGGCGCTCGAGCAATTAGTCATTCCGAAATCATAACGTACTGGTAAGGCCGGCGCGTGCGTCGGCCAGTTTCGCAGAAAGAGCAAAGAACAGCGCGCGAAGCGAGCGGAATTGGAGCTGCTTACAGGCTGGTTTTTGCTCTTTCTTTGTCCGAAGCTACGTTACCGCGCGGAAATTTGACAGCATGTCCATGCGACGATTCGGATTCGCGATATGGTACAATAATCGTTGAGGTGATCGTAGAACGATGTTCTTAAAAAGGTTAGAACTGGCGGGCTTTAAATCGTTCGCGGATCGGACGGAATTAGAGTTCGTCCAGGGAATCACCGGCGTTGTCGGCCCAAACGGCAGCGGAAAGAGTAATATCTCTGACGCAATCCGTTGGGTGCTCGGGGAACAGAGCGCCAAGTCACTTCGCGGCGGGAAGATGGAAGACATTATCTTTGCAGGCAGTGATGCGCGCAAAGCAGTGAACTATGGAGAAGTGTCCTTAACGCTCGATAACAGCGATGAGACACTTCCGCTTGATTTCAATGAAGTGACGGTGACACGTCGTGTGCATCGAAGCGGCGACAGTGAATATTTTATTAATAAGCAAGCTTGTCGATTGAAGGATATCACCGAACTGTTCATGGACACAGGAATCGGGAAAGAAGCATATTCCATTATCGGACAAGGCCGAATTGAAGAAATCCTCAGTACTCGTTCAGAAGATCGTCGTGGGATATTCGAAGAGGCGTCTGGGATTGTGAAATACAAGTCTCGGAAGCGAGACGCGAAGAAGAAGCTGGATGAGACCGAGCAGAACTTGCTCCGCATTCACGATCTTGTGGTGGAGCTAGAGGATCAGATCGGGCCGCTTAAGGAGCAGTCTGAGAAGGCTAGACACTATAAGCAGCTTCGTGAATGGTTGAAGAACAAAGAAATTGCAGTTTACGTTCATCAAATTGAGGAGCTTCACATCACTTGGCAACAGGCGAACGAGAAGCTAGGACAGTTGAAGGAACGTGAATTGTCCTTGTCAACGGTAGTAAGCGAGCATGATGCCAAGCTGGAAGTGCACCGCATTGAGCTTCGCAAGCTGGAAGAGGAGCTCGAGAAGCTCCAGGCAACGCTTCTTCATTACAGTGAGGAGTATGAGAAGTGCGAAGGACAAGGCGAGGTTCTGAGGGAGCGCAAGCGGAATCTGACGTCCAATGAGCAGCAGATGAAGACAACGCTGACGACGACTTCGGAACGAATGCGTGCGAAGCAGTTGGAAGTGCAATCTGTTCGCGAGAAGCTGTTGGCCTTGCAGACTGAACTGGCTGAAATTCGCGGACTTATCGTTGCCGAAGAGACACGGCTTGCTGGCGTAGCTGGCGGGACAAGCTCAGACGCGGAAGAGAGCTTGAAGGGTCAGCTGCTCGAAGTAATGAATCAAATGGCGCAGCAGCGCAATGATATTCGCTACTATGACCAGCAGAAGGAATCCCTGCAAAAGCGTCTCGATAAAATGAATACAGCACGCAACAAGCGCGAGCAGGAGCAGAAGGATCTTCAGAAGAAGGTCGAAGATGCCAAGCGCCGCAGTGAAACGCTAACAGGAGATTTGGCGTACATTCGTAATCGTTATCTTACAGAGAGTGAGCAGTTGAAGCAGGATGAGTCGCTTCTCTCCGAGACGGAGCAGGCTGTGCGCAAATGGCAGCAAAAAGCCGATGCAATGGTGTCTCGTCGTGATACGATGCAGGAGCTGCAAAATGACTTTGACGGCTTCATGCTCGGCGTACGGGAAGTGCTTAAGGCTGCACGTCGACCGAATGGATTGCAGGGCGTACATGGTGCGGTTGCGGAATTGATCCGTGTGCCAGAGCAATTGGAGACGGCGATTGAGACTGCACTTGGCGCAGCCTTACAGCATATCGTTATGGAGAATGAGTCGGTATCGCGGAATGCCATCATGTTCCTGAAGCAGCGTCAATTAGGACGTGCGACATTCTTGCCGCTGGATGTTATTCGACCACGCTCCTTACATGAGACAGACCGTCGAATTGTGAATGGTACGGAAGGCTTTGTAGGTGTAGCGGCGGATTTGGTAAAGTCGGACGACATATATGCAAGTATTGTCGGCAGCTTGCTCGGCAATGTGGTCCTTGCGAAATCGCTGGAAGATGCGAACCGAATTGCGGCGAAGCTGCAGTACCGTTATCGTGTGGTGACGCTTGAAGGCGATGTTGTCAATGCCGGCGGCTCAATGACAGGCGGAAGCTTGAATAAGAAGAGCGCGAACCTGCTCGGACGCCAGCGTCAATTGGAACAGCTGGAAGCAGATATTAAGGAAGCTGATAAGCAGCTTGCCAAGCTGACGGAGACGTATACGGAGCTGAAGCAGCGCACAACGACGGGACTGAAACGGCTCGATGACCTTCGCGAGCAAGGCGAAACGAAGCGCATCAATGAACAGCAGCTGACGAGCGAGATTGCGCAGCTGGAGAAGGAAGAACGCCAGTTGGCAGAAGCGCTCGAGGTGGAGCAGCAGGAGCTTACACACGCTGCGGAGGAGATGTCCACGCTGGACGCTGGGCGTCGTACCGCGGAGGCTCGGCTCGACGAGTTGAAGATTGATGAGGATCGTCTGCATGTCTCGATTGAGACAGCGGAATCTGCACGCAAGGCGAACGAGTCAGAGAAGGAAGTGCTGCAATCACAGCTTACGGACTTGAAGGTTCGTCAAGGGAAGCTCGATCAGGAATCTTTCTCGCTGCAGGAGCAGTTGACACGCTCTGAGCAGGAAGCCAAGGCGTACGAACAAGAGTATACGCAGTTGACGCAAGGGTTGATTCAGGTACAGATTGATCTGGAGACCGCTGAGCGTGAGACGATGAAGCAGACTGAAGACTTGAACCATTTCCATGTGAAGAAACAAGAAACGGGCAAGCAGATTGAGTTCAAACGTGCGGATCGTGCGCAATGTGTGGCAAGACTGGAGCTTGCAGAAAGCGATACGAAGGAGCAGCGTACGGAGCTGAAGCAAGTGGAGGAGTCGATGCGTCAGACGGAGATTCAAGCGAATCGCCTTGATGTTGAACTGGATAACTTGCTGCGCAAACTCAGTGAAGAGTACGAGATTAGCTTTGAACTGGCGAAGCATCGATACGTAGTACCTGAGAACATTGAGGAAGCGAAGCTGGAAGTGCGCGATCTGAAGAAACAGATTGCAGCACTTGGCGAAGTAAACCTTGGTGCGATCGATGAGTTTGAACGTGTGAATGAGCGCTATCAGTTCCTCAGTGAACAGAAAAATGATCTGATTGAAGCGAAGACGACGCTCTATCAAGTTATCCGCGAGATGGATGACGAGATGTCGAAGCGGTTCAAAGCAACATTCGATGCGATCCGCAAACAGTTCGTAGTCGTGTTCTCCAAGCTGTTCGGCGGTGGACGGGCTGATCTCGTTCTGATTGATCCGGAACATATACTGGAAACGGGGATTGACATTGTGGCGCAGCCACCAGGCAAGAAGCTGCAAAATTTACAGCTGTTGTCCGGCGGTGAGCGTGCCTTGACAGCAATGGCGCTGCTATTTGCGATATTGCATGTGAAGCCAGTGCCGTTCTGCGTGCTTGATGAGGTTGAAGCGGCACTCGATGAAGCAAACGTTACACGCTTCGCCCAATATTTGCGTGAATTCTCCGAGCAGACTCAGTTTATCGTCGTCACGCATCGCAAAGGGACGATGGAAGAAGCTGATGTACTGTACGGTGTCACGATGGAAGAGGGCGGCGTATCGAAGCTCGTATCCGTGAAGTTGGAAGATGACGAAGCAATCATTGCATAAGGGGCGGGGAAGGACATGAGTTTTTTTAAGAAGCTGAAGGAAAGCATCGCGGCAAAGACCGAGTCCGTAACGAATATTTTCAAGGAAGGCTTGGAGAAAACTCGCAAAGGGCTCGTGGAGAAAGTAACGGAGCTTATTACGCGGCGCAAAAAGATTGATGAAGCTTTCTATGAAGAACTTGAAGAAATCTTAATCGGTGCCGATGTTGGTGTGACAACGGTTATGAACTTGATTGATGAGCTTCGCGCTGAGGTGAAGAAGCGTAAAATCGAGGAAGCAGCTGAGCTGCAGCCGGTATTGTCCGAGAAGCTTGTCGGGCTTCTGCGTGGCGATGATACAAGCAAGCTGAATATGAATCCGAATGGCATGACGGTTATTTTGTTCGTTGGTGTCAACGGTGTCGGCAAGACGACTACGATCGGAAAATTGGCACATCGGTTCAAGCAGGAAGGTAAATCTGTCCTTCTCGCTGCCGGAGACACATTCCGTGCTGGTGCAATTGAACAGTTGGAAGTATGGGGACAGCGTGCTGGTGTCGATGTTATTAAGCAGCAGGCAGGCTCTGATCCTGCTGCGGTGATGTTCGATGCGGTGCAGGCTGCGAAGCAGCGCAATGTTGATGTGCTGCTCTGCGATACGGCCGGTCGCTTGCAGAACAAGTCGAACCTGATGGAAGAACTGAACAAGATCTTCCGTGTCATTCAGCGTGAAGTACCTGACGCTCCACATGAGGTGTTGATGGTGCTTGATGCAACCACAGGGCAGAATGCTCTCAATCAAGCGAAGCTGTTCGGCGAGAAGAGTGGAGTTACTGGTTTGGTGCTCACGAAGCTTGATGGCACAGCGAAGGGCGGTATCGTCATAGCAATCCGTCAAGAATTGAACTTGCCTGTGAAGCTGGTCGGACTCGGCGAGAAGATGGGGGATTTGCAGGAATTCGATTCCGAGCAGTTCGTCCATGCCTTGTTCGCAGGATTGATTGCAGAAGCAGAGCAAGCAGAAGATGAGCAAGCGGATGATCAGCAAGCTTAAATCGAATCTGAATACGGATAGAAGGCGTCCCACTTAGGGACGCCTTTTTTGCAAGATGATGCTGGTTGAGAAAAAGGAATGGTTTCTCTTCCCTCTTGTTATCACAGGTATTTTGAATATGAGCTTGTGTATGGCGAAATCAAATTTGTAGAGTGCTGCGCTGCGAAAGCGGCTGATTTGACAGTTCAGGCATAGTCTGAACATTTGATAATTGCCTGCATTCCCGAAAAGCAAAATGCGTACAGCCCTGGCATTGAACGTTAACAATGCGAGTCAGTGCATAATCTATGGCAGTTCCAGTACGTTGGAAGAAATGTTCAGTCCCGATCATCGTTGCCAGACCCGTTTTGTTCATGATCCCTTCAGGTTGGGGAGCAATGCCGGTTATCAGTACGATGCCTCCATGCTGGCGGATGCGACTAACGAATGCAGATAGATGCGCAGCGGCTGTTGTATCCATATATGGCACGCGCCCCATTCGTAAGATTAGTACACGAGGAGTTTCCTCGAATTGTGATGCGAGTGATTGCTCCAGCATATGAGCAGCACCGAAAAACAGCGTTCCTTCGATGCTTACGATACTAATTTGCGGGCATTTTCGTCCATCATTTACGACTCTCGCAGATACTTTGGCTTTGTGATCCTGCGGATCGGGCAGAACTTTATTCACCTTCACTTCTTCACTCATTCGTTTGATGAACAAAATAATGGACACCGCGAGACCTGCTTGAACGGCGACTGTCAGGTTCGTGAACACAGTGAGCAAAAAGGTAATACATAAAATAAGTGAATCTGCCGTTTTGGTACGTGCAATCTTCGCAAATGTTTTACGCTCGCTCATGTTCCAGGCAACCATCATCAATATCGGTGCCATTGCAGCGAGTGGGATTGCCGAAGCATAAGGAGCAAAGAATAGCAGCACGAGCAGTACGACGATGGCATGCACCATCCCGGAAATCGGAGAAGCAGCTCCGCTGCGTATATTGGTAGCCGTACGAGCAATTGCACCGGTTGCAGGAATTCCCCCGAATAATGGTGCGATCATATTCGCAATGCCTTGCCCGATCAGTTCGCGATTGCTGTTGTGTCTTTCACCTGTCATGCTGTCGGCAACAAGCGCGGATAACAGAGATTCCACTCCGCCGAGCAGTGCAATGACGAATGCTGGCTGAAGCAGCAGAATGATACGATCCCAGCTTAGCGCTGGACAGTGGAAAGCTGGAATGCCGCTAGGTATCGTTCCGAACGTCGTTCCAATCGTAGCAACCTGATCAGGATACAACCAGGCTGCTGCCAAGCTGGCTAAGAGTAGACCGACTAGAGAAGCCGGAATCTTCGGCATATACTTCGGCACGAGAAGGAGGGCAGCAAGACAAATACAGGATGTTAGAACACTGTAGATGTTGAACGCTGGGATATGAATGATCAACTCGCGCATATTGGCGATGAAGCTATCCTGCTTCTCTAAGTGAAGCCCTAAAAAATCGGCAATTTGACCTGTAAAAATAATGACGGCAATCCCTGAGGTAAAACCGATGGTTACAGGCCGCGGGATGAAACGTATCACGGCTCCTAAGCGCAGCAATCCCATCAATACAAGCATAATACCTGCAAGGAAGCCAGCGATTAGCAGGTTCTCAAATCCATATTGCATGACAATGGCGAACAAAATCGGAATAAATGCGCCTGTAGGGCCTCCGATTTGAAACTTGGATCCACCAAGGAACGAAATAAAAAATCCGGCGATAATCGTCGTATATAAGCCATATTCAGGCTTGACGCCGGAGGCTATGGCAAATGCCATGCCTAATGGGATGGCAACCACACCGACAATTAAGCCTGCAATCATATCTTTCTTGAATGATTGGAAGCTGTAGTTGGCATAGCGTCCGCACCACAACGGTTTCATGTATAATACCCACCATTTCTAAATATTTGATTATTTGAATATTTAAAATGATAAAGGTGTTTTGCATACCTGTCAAAGCGTATAGGAAGGGGTGTGGCATGCTTTTATACAAAAAAGAGAGGAAACAGGAGTCACGGACTCATATTCCTCTCTTTTTTAGGATGATTCTTGGTTTTTCATGTTTTTCAACATGGATATGGAATTGACTAAGTGATTGTTGAATATTTGCTTCGCGACTTCAAGTAAATCCTTGATCATTGGGTCACGCAAGGAATAAATGACAGAGGTTCCATCCTTAACGCCGTACACCACGTTTTTATTGCGCAGAACAGCTAACTGCTGCGATACAGAAGATCCCTCCGTGCCAAGTATGGCTTGTATCTCGTTAACCGTTTTATCCCCTTCACATAAGATCTCAAGTATCTTAATTCGAAGAGGATGCGCTAAAGCTTTGAAAAACTCCGCCTTAAAATGTTGAATATCCGGATACATGATGGCTTTCTCCCTTATTCACAATAAAAGATTCAAAATAGGTTAGTGTTAGTTTACCACAAAACGAACGTTCGCGAAAAAGGGATTGCAAAATCAAGTTCGAATGAAGATGTATTGAAGATAGAAATATAAGCGAGATTTATTCTACCATAAAATACTATAATTTATATTTTAAGATTATATTGACAGTTAGATCAAATCTCAATATGATGTACAGGTGATAATGATTCTCAATGTTGATGTGAAGTGAATTTAGCTGCTTTATGTTGGACACCAGGGGGTAGTAACTTTTGAAAAAGAAATATCAAGCAATACTAGCGATTTTATTCACAGTACTTCTTGTCGCGGGATGCGGCTCTCAAGCAAGTGAGGGCGGCCAAGTGGGTGAAAGTAAACCAGCCGCTAAGGAAACAGGAGCCGTGCGAGAAATTAAGCATGAGCTTGGTACAACAGAAGTGAAAGGATCGCCCAAGCGGGTCGTTGTACTCGAATATTCCTTTGTTGATGCACTTGCATCACTTAATTTGAAGCCTGTCGGCATTGCCGATGACGGAAATAAAGATCGAATCCTGAAGACGCTGGCGGATAAGATTGGAGATTATACGTCAGTTGGGACTCGCAAGCAGCCAAGCCTGGAAGTAATAAGCTCTCTGCAGCCGGATTTGATTATCGCGGATTGGAAACGTCATAAAGCGATTTATGAAGATTTGAAGCAAATTGCTCCTACAATCGTGCTGAAGAGTCTAGAAGCAAGCTATGAAGACAATTTGGCTTCCTTCCAGACGATAGCGGATGCCCTGAACATGAGTGAGGAAGGGAAAAAGCGGTTGGAGCAGCATAAGGATAAAATCAATGCTTTGAAGGCTCAAGTGCCGCCATCAGACGAGAAGCAGACCGTCATGTCGGCTGCTTTGCGCAAAGAAAGCTTCAAGGCGCATACATCTTCCTCCTATGACGGAGCCGTATTGGAAAAGGTCAGCCTGATGAATGCGATACAGGATCCGAAGGAACCCTATGCGGAGCTTACTTTGGAGCAGTTGCTGAATATCAATCCAGATATTTTGTTCTTGATGAAGACAGATGGAGAGCAAACGATCGTGGACGAGTGGTCCGTAAATCCGTTGTGGCAGGAGCTCAAGGCCGTGAAGAACCAAAAGGTCATTGAAGTGGATCGCAATTTATGGACACGCTGGCGTGGCATCGTTGCCGGGGAATTAATGATGGAAGAAGCAATTTCGAAACTGTACGGCAGCGGGAAAGCGGAGAAATAATTTGTGCGACAGGAAGCGGGCGAGGTAGGCGTTACTTGTTAACGCCTATTTTTTGTCTGCCTAGGAACGAGAAAGAAGGAGGCATTGTAACGCATGACGGGATTACATCGCGGCGGAAGGCGCAAGGCGTTCGGCCTGTCACTGCTGCTTGGCTTCGCATTATTATCGGCAGGGGTCATGATTAATGTGTCACTGGGCTCTTCCTCGATTTCATTTCCAACTTTGCTGAAGGCCTTGTTCTTCGCGGACAGAACGAAGGAGATGCTTATCGTGCAGGAGATCCGATTGCCCCGTGCGCTAATCGCGATTCTGATCGGTGCGAGTGTGGCAGTTGCGGGTACGATTATGCAGGCGATGACGCGCAACCCGCTTGCTAATCCACAGGTGTTCGGCGTCAATGCGGGCGCTTCGCTCGTAGTCGTAGCATCAACGGTATTCCTGCCGGAGCTGACGCAGCAGCAGCTTGTTTATTCCGCATTTGCGGGAGCGGCCTTAGGCGGCTTTATCGTGTATTTCATCAGCGCAGGTGGGGATTTGAAGCCGGCTCGGCTCGCCATTGCCGGAATGACCATCCATTTTTTTCTTTCGTCCATAACACAAGGATTGATCTTGTTCCATGAGAACACGACGGACAGCATTCTCTATTGGCTGGTCGGCGCGATAGGTAATCGGAATTGGCATCATGTTGGTGTGCTTCTTCCATGGGCAAGCATCGGCTTGCTGGGTGCTATGGCTCTGGCGAAGCCGTTAACGATGCTGAGCATGGGGGATGATGTAGCAAGGGGGCTTGGGGCAAGAATCGAGGCAACGCGGTTTGCCGGCGGTCTGCTCGTCATTATTTTGGCAGGAGGATCGGTGTCCGTTGCCGGCCCGATTGGTTTCGTGGGTTTGCTAGTACCGCATATCGTCCGGCTGATGGTCGGCGTGGATCTGCGTTATGTACTGCCTTGCTCCGCCCTGTATGGATCGGTTCTGCTGGTGTATGCGGATATTGCTTCACGCTATATATCGTATCCGTATGAGGCGCCAATCGGGATTGTTACTGCCATGCTGGGGACACCATTCTTCTTGTACTTGGCATATGCAGGAGGGAAGCACAATGAATAAATCTGCAAATATGGCGCGCCGCCATCGGCTCGTCGTACTCGCATTAGTTGCGCTGCTTCTCATCGTGGGTCTGATCAGTCTTGGAGTGGGGGCGGTCTATATAACGCCGAACCAAGTGATCGAGACAATGTTGGGGCATAGCAAGGAACATGCGTTCATCCTTGGCAAATACCGTTCGCCCAGAATCGTCTTGTCCGTTCTTGTGGGTGCCGGACTTGCTATATCAGGAGCTGTCCTGCAGGGCGTACTGCGGAATCCGCTGGCCTCTCCGGATGTGATCGGAATTACGAAGGGGGCAGGCC
Organism: Paenibacillus sp. KS1; assembly: GCF_001680695.1. Classification (NCBI taxonomy): domain Bacteria; kingdom Bacillati; phylum Bacillota; class Bacilli; order Caryophanales; family Paenibacillaceae; genus Paenibacillus; species Paenibacillus sp. KS1. The sequence continues at coordinate 134,114 of NZ_MAIS01000003.1, forward strand.
TGGCGGCTTGTGCAACCATTATTTTATTTCCCGGGTCATCGGCAGTCGCGCTGCCTTTATCCGCGTTTGCAGGAGCGGCTTTGGTAGCCCTGCTTCTATTTGCATTTGTATACAGGCGCGGAGCTCGTCCCACGACGCTGGCACTGACGGGCATAGCGCTTGGAGCGATGTGCGATGCAGGCATCCAGTACTTCATGTTCAAATATCCGGTCAGCGTCAATGCAGCACTTATTTGGCTTACCGGAAGCATATGGGGCAGAGGCTGGGACGAGGTAATGGGTGTGCTGCCGTGGATGCTGACACTCATCCCGCTTGCGCTGCTGCTGTCTTCGAGGCTGGATGTACTGAGTCTGGGGGATGATGTAGCGACAGGCCTGGGAGAACGGGTGAAGCGTCTTCGTCTTGCGCTGGTGGCTGTTTCGGTAGCCTTGGCAGGTGCATCGGTGGCGGTTGTCGGCGCGATTGGCTTCGTGGGCTTGATCGCTCCGCATATGGCGCGCCGGCTTGTTGGCGCCAAGCATGGCATTCTCTTGCCCGTATCGGGCTTGTTAGGCGCTATCTTGGTGTTGACGGCCGACACGCTTGGACGTGCCATCGTTCCGCCAATCGAATTCCCGGCGGGGTTAGTGACTGCCGTAATCGGTGCTCCGTATTTCCTTTACTTATTGCGCAGAGAACGCAAGATTCGTTCCTAGCTCGCGCCCAACTCTCATAGGTGAATGTTGACTCTAATGATATAATAATAAGCATATCGTTCCAGTATAGGATGGTGAGCCTGTGGATTACGCGAGATTAAGTAAAGAGGTTTCTTACGCGCTTCGTCATGCGCCATGGGAGTATGAGTTGGAGATGGATGAAGAGGGCTGGGTGGGGGTTGAGCAACTTTCCCATGCACTTCACTTCAGCCATCCAGGGCGAAGTTTGCTAGAGACAGACTTTGTAAGAATGATTGAGCGGTCAGACAAGAAAAGGTTCGAGGTGCTGGATGGAAGGATTCGGGCAATGTATGGCCATTCGATACCGCACAAAATAAAGAAAAGCGCAGCTCATCCGCCAGATCTGCTGTATCACGGAACGTCTCGGCGCATCGTAGACCAAATACGCAGAGAAGGACTGCGCCCCATGGCGAGACAGTATGTTCACCTATCTGCGGATCAAGAGACGGCCATGGTTGTAGGAAGACGAAAGGACAATAGCCCTGTAATACTTGTTATTGATGCGGCGAGAGCCGCGCATGAAGGAACTTTATTCTATCACGGCAATCATACGATCTGGTTAGCTGATTTCATTGCACCGCAATATATAAGTGAATAAATGTGGACGACGCAAAGACGGGGAACCTGAAGTGGCTCTCCGTCTTCTTCATTATTGACAGCATTTTTTTGCGAGTCAGGTGGAGTAAGGGGGATTGTCCTCCGAGATTGAAGCTCCTTGCTTGCGACGCAATAAAAATCCTGTAACGGAAGACAGCAGATACATCGTGCCGCCAACGATATATACGGCCTGTGCTCCCCAAATATCGGAGATTGTTCCGGCGAACAGTACGGAAACTCCGAACAATATGTATGAGATGGTGCTCTGAGCGGCAAATACATGCGGCTGCTCATCAAGTGGGGTGATGTGCTGCACATAGGTACGCTGGGCAATATCTCGCAGCTGATAAAATGGACCCATCAGAACTACGATGGCTAAAGCGACAAATGCTTGCGTATTCCATGCATATCCGTATACGAGTAAGCTAACTCCAAATGATCCGATCAGAATTGTGCCGACTAGATGTTTATGAATGCGTGCAGACAGTTTCAGTGTAAGGAGTCCGCCGAGAATCGTTCCCGCGTAATAGGCAGCATTAATATATCCCCACCAGGCTTCATCCTTATGAAGCACCTCTTGCGCAAAGACGAGTGTCACACCGCCAATCCATATTCCGCCTGCAACTCCCTCCAAGATGTCCATCCACGTAATAACGCGCAGCTTCGGATGTGTGAACAGGTACGTCCAGCCGGCCATAATGGAATGAGATTTCTTATCTGCGCCTACACTTGATTCTTGATTGTGCGACAATCGCAAGATAGAGAGACAACCAAGAAAGAGAAGGCCTGCAGACAATTGAAGAACAAGGGAATGTCCAAGCTTAGCGACGAGAATTCCCCCCATAGTCCATCCAAGCAGAGACAGCATTTGCATACTGGTCGAAACAAGGCTATTGGCGTGAACTCTCTTATCCTCTTCAACTAGGCGCGGATATAAGGCGTTTGCCGCTGCAGAAGCACAGCCTTCTACGTATCCGATACCAACTATGGCACAGAAAGAATAGGCGAGAAACTGTGTTGTCGATAACATTGATGCAAGTGGCGATATAGAGAATGCGACAACGGCTGATAATGCGAATTGCAAAAGCAAAAACAATCGCGTAACATGAGCGATACTCATGCGGCGGTACCAGATTGGCAGCATGAAGCTGCTCGCCAGTATCGCCATTGAACGGACAAAGGACACGGCTCCGGCAAAGGCAGCTGAATCCGTCATTTGGTAGACTGCTGCAATCAATGTCATCATGTACAGAGACCCTGCGAGATTCGCGAAGGATCTGCTGGATAGAAGCGAGTAGAACGAACGATTCAATGCGTCTCACATCCTATGCAATTTCATAATTTTAACATTATAGCATGGATGATCTTTCTTTTTAATAACTATTTTTAAAAAATAATAATACTAGACTGGATGAATTGAAGCTCTCATCATTCCGCTTTGTTTCTCTTATGATGGAAGGTCGCTTTCAATAACATCTTGATGTCCTTCGATGCTTTCAAAATGCCAAATACCTTTACTTTGCTAAACGCTCCTTGTTAAACTCGAATGCGCCCATCACTGATTATGTAATGTGCTTCATCTCTTACTGTTCACTAGCATGGCTGTGTAGCTGATTGCGTATGGATACCGCCCTCTTGCCTTCAATCCAGTCGTGCTTCGATTTTGGATAAATGCTTGAGCATGCGGTGAGACGCGAGTTTGTCATCCTGCGCGTCAATTGCCTCGTAGATTCGCCGATGCTCTTCCAGAAGCTGAGTGGTGGAGGAACGCTCTCCGAACAACCACATGCGTCTAGTCTCGCCCATATGCTCAGCACATTTCTGATGGAACATTTGCAGCATCGGAATAAGCACTTCATTGTGACTGGCCTCAGCCAGCAGAACATGGAACAGGAAGTCATCATGCTGACTAGCTTCTTCATCCTCCAGATGCTTCTCCATACGATGCAGACACGTAGCCATAGCCTGCAAATCAGCGGATGTACGTCTTTTGGCTGCGAGTCCAGCTGATCCAACCTCTATCATCTTACGAACCTCTATCAGTGACTTCACAGACTCCACATCGGTAAGCCATCCTTGCAGCTGTTCAGATGGTGTTTGCTCATACTTACGTACAAAGGTTCCGCCACCGTGACGGATATCAAGCCAACCCATCGCCTTAAGTGCGCTAAGGGCCTCGCGTATGGTAGAACGACCTACTGCATATTGTTGAGCAAGTGCTTCGACAGAAGGCAGCTTGTCGCCGGGCATATAAATTCCTCCACGCAGCTGCTCTAGTAAATGTTCTTGAATGAGCTCCGAGCCCTTTTTTAATCGAAATTCGGTCATGTTGCTGTGAACCCCTCTTCCTGAAATATTAAATCAAAAATAATAAATATTATAAAATTATTTTTCGAAATCGAGTGACATTTGTCTCAATCATACGTTATAATATGCCAAAAGTCATCAGATGACCTGAACAATTCAGCAGATGTGGAGAAGACTGTTGAATCGTTCACTTCAGATGTTGACTCGTATCCAAGAGACCAAGGAGGAGTTCATTCATGATAACGATTGAAGCACGCGAGCGACTGCTCAAGCTGCTTGGGCCAGAGCGGTATCGCGATGATAAGGAGAGCTTGGTCACGCATTCTTATGATGCTACACCGATGATGCAGTCTCTGCCTGATGCTGTTGTATATCCGGAATCGACAGCAGACGTGCAGGAGATCTTGCGCACGGCGAACGAATACCGTATTCCCATTGTTCCTAGGGGCGCTGCAAGCAACCTGTGTGGCGGAACTGTCCCTGTAGCAGGGGGAATCGTCGTAGCCATGACTCGTATGAATAAGCTCATTGAAATGGACACCGAGAACCTTACGGCAACCTTCCAGCCTGGCTTGAACACGAAGACGTTCCATCGGGAAGTGGAGAAGCGTGGACTGTTCTATCCGCCTGACCCTAGCAGCATGTCCATCTCAACCTTGGGCGGCAATATCATGGAAGGGGCCGGCGGCCTGCGCGGTTTGAAATACGGAACGACGAAGGATTATGTGATTGCACTCGAGGCGGTACTGCCGAATGGCGAAGTGATCCGCACGGGAGGCAAGTTGTACAAGGATGTAGCAGGCTACGATTTAACGAAGCTGTTAGTAGGCTCCGAAGGAACGCTTGCGTTGATTACAGAGGCAACGGTTAAGCTGCTGCCCGCACCAGGTATCCGCAAGACAATGCTCGTATCCTATAAAGATATTTATGCTGCTGCCCGCAGCGTGTCACGGATTGTAGGCGCTGGCATCATCCCAGCCACACTTGAATTCATGGATCAGCCGACGATTCGCGTGGTTGAGGAGTATAATCATATCGGGCTTCCAACAGACATGCAGGCAGTTCTGCTTATTGAACAGGACGGTCAAGATGAGAACGTTGTCATGCGCGATATGGAAGCGATTGCGAAGATATGCAGTGAGGAAGGTGCAGATCGCGTTCAGACTGCGAAGGATGAAATTGAGGCTGAACAGCTGATGAAGGCACGCCGCAGCGCATTGTCCACATTGGCGCGTATTCGCCCAACGACAATTTTGGAGGATGCGACCGTACCGCGCTCGAAGATTGCGGAAATGGTACTGGCCATCAATCGTATTGCAGAGCAATATGGGGTGAATATTTGTACGTTCGGTCATGCGGGAGACGGCAATCTTCATCCAACCTGCCCGACAGATGCACGGAATGAGGATGAGATCCACCGTGTTGAGCAAGCGTTCGCGGACATTTTCGAGGAAGCGATTCGCTTGGGCGGCACGATTACCGGTGAGCACGGAGTTGGAACGGTGAAGGCTCCATATCTTGAATGGAAGGTTGGATCTACAGGCATCGACGTGATGAAAGGCATTAAGCAAGTGTTCGATCCGAATGGAATTATGAATCCAGGCAAGATATTTGCTAAGGCTGCTCGCAAAAGGTTGGTGGTTTCCCGATGAGTCAACAACAACTAGAGAAGACAAACAATCCGCTGCAGAAAGAACTCGTGAAGACGCTCGATTATGAGCAGTTAATGAACTGTATGCGCTGTGGATTTTGTCAGCCGACTTGCCCGACTTATCAAGAGACTGGATTGGAAGCTGCTTCCCCTCGTGGACGAATTGCACTCATGAAGGCAGTAGCAGATGGCATTATGGAACCGGATGAATCTTTCCAGAAACAGATGAACTTGTGCTTGGGCTGTAGAGCCTGCGAGCCTGTATGTCCGTCGGATGTGAAATACGGTCAGCTGCTTGAGCAGACGAAAGAAGCCATGCATGCGCACAATAAGCCGCCGGTTGCGGTTAAGGGATTGAATCGCATCGCGCGCCCTGTATTTATGAAGCACAATCGTCTGTTGCGGATGAGTAAGCTTCTGCAAACGTATCAGCGTTCGGGATTGCAGGGTTTTGCACGGAAGAAGAACTTGCTACGCTGGCTTCCTCCACAAATGCAAATGATGGAGCGCATCCTGCCTGAAGCGGACAGCCAAGGTGTAGTGAAGCGGGCTGGTGGCCGTCACTTCCTGGCCAAAGGCGAAAAGCTCGGCACAGTAGGGTTATTCCGTGGGTGTATTATGGACGTCTTGTTCACTGAAACGAATGTGAATACAATCCGATTGCTAACCGAATCCGGCTATGATGTCATCATTCCGGAATCCCAAGGCTGCTGTGGAGCTTTGTTCGCTCATGGCGGAAGTGATACGGCTACAGCTAGGGATTTGGCGAAGCAAAATATTGAGGCGTTCCGTGATGCGGGTGTTGATTATATTGCCTCTAATGCAGGCGGATGTGGAGCGTTGCTTGTAGAGTATGATCATTTGCTGAAAGAAGAGTCGGAATGGGTGGAGCCGGCTAAGAAATTCGCAAAGCAAGTGAAGGATATCAGTGACTTGCTTATGCGTTCACAGCGTTGGAGCAATCTTCCGGTAATGCCGCAAGGCAACTGTGGGACTGCTGAATCATCCGAACCATCTGAAACGGTAACCTATCAGGATTCCTGCCATTTGCGGAACGTTATGCGGGCTTCCAATGGGCCAAGACAGCTTATTCGCCGCATTCCTGGCATCCGATACAAAGAGCTGGAAGGCGCGGATGTATGCTGTGGATCCGCTGGTATTTACAACATTGTACAGCCAGACATGGCTAACTCGATTGTTGATCGGAAGATGGATGCTGTTCGCGAGACACAGGCTTCGATTATCCTGACAAGCAACCCGGGCTGCTTAATGCAAATGAAGGTAGGCGTAGAACGGGATGGCGTAGCTGAGCAAGTGAAGGTCATGCACGTCGTAGACTATTTTGCGGAAAAGATGTTGAAGTAATATTTCAGATTACCTATAATAATCTTGTAATTATATTTTAATAACATACTAACAGACATCCATGTAGTCAATTGGCGGGGACGATTGACTTCATCGTAGGAGGGGTTAAATGTGAACGTCATTCCACTTAATGAAGCATGGGCGGAGCCGATGTGCGAGTTGTGGAACCGTGAACTGGGCGACCTGTTCCCAATGAGACAACAGCTGTTCGTGCAAAATAGTTTTCGAGATGTAAACGTTTACTTGCCTGGCTCCTGGATCGCCCAAGATTCAGATGGCAGACTTCTAGGATTTATCATCGCGAAGAAATGGCAGGAAACAGAGCGCGAGATGAAGCTAGGAGAAGGAGGAGGCTGGATTCAGGCACTTGTCGTTCGTTCCGAAGCAAGGGGGAAGGGGATAGGTTCTGAATTGCTCGGACGGGCTGAAGAGGCATTGCGTGAAGCTGGCGCGTCTCAAGTATTCATCGGACGTGATCCGTGGCATTATGTTCCGGGCCTCCCAAAAGCGTTGTCAATGCACCGTCAATGGCTAGAGAAGAGAGGATTCAAGCAGCTCTATGAGGTTAGCGACATGCTGTCCTCAGATGAGACCGATCTGATAGTGACTCCAGAATTTGCAGATGGAGCGATCGTGAAGTTGCTCACGCCTGAGGACGAGGAAGAAATGTTGACATTTTTCCGTCGCTGCTTTCCGGGCAGATGGCTGTATGAGGCACAATGCTATTGGGAACGCGGAGGACAGGGAAGAGAATTCATAGGATTGTTCCAAGGCAGTGAAATGATCGGCTTCTGCCGGGTCAATGACGAGCATTCTCCGCTGATTGCGCAGAATACGTATTGGGCGCCATTGTTCGAAGAGCCGCTTGGCGGTATTGGGCCGCTTGGTGTTGATGATCAGTATCGCGGCAAGGGATACGGTCTTGGTCTGGTCAAGGCGGGAATCGCTGAATTGCAGCAGCGCGGCATGCGCCAGCTAGTCATTGACTGGACGGAACTGGTCGACTTCTATGCGAAGCTTGGATTCCATACGTGGAAGAGCTATGACCTTATGAGCAAGGCCCTGTAAATTGTGAGTTCAAAACGACGAACCGAACGATAGTGCGGTGAACAATGAAACGCGTGGAAGACGGATTGAAAGATATGGATAAGAATCTTTGATCCTTGAGCCTCCACTAGATCAACTTTGCTCAGAACGAGGTTGAGTAAGTCTTTGGAACAACGATAAGGAACCCCGGCAGAACCATACGTGCTGGGGTTTTTGTCTATAATGGGATGATAAATGTGACATATTACGTAATCCTTGCGGGCTCTTCTCCCTTTCTCACTCTTTATTTCTAGCCAATTCCAAGCAGGCAGGGCAGCTTCTTCTTCGCGGCTTGTGCAGCTGCACATTATTGACGTATTGTTCATTTATGTGGCGTCCAATCAATATGATGCCGCCGTTCAGTATTTAAATGATACAAGAGAAAGCATTCGATTTATGAAGAGTCAGCGCAAATAAAATAGGTAAACTCGCTTAAGTCCTTCCTTCTCACCGACACTATCTGATGTGCATATAATGTGATCCGCCGTGAAATATGGGCGTATGCACAGCAGGCAGCTAGGAATGCCGCGGGGAGGGATGACTATGAAGTGGAGCCGTAATATATCTAGTGAGGAGTGGGCAAGCGTAATTACCCACGCAGTTGGATTATTGTTCAGTGTGTGGGCATTAGGCGTGCTTATCAGTGCCGCGTGGCAGCGCGGGACGTCGGCGCATATCATCGGAGCTTCAATATATGGGATTACGTTGATTATGATGTTTACAACCTCGACGATTATGCACGGCTTGCCGGAGGGCAGATCGAAGTACAGATTTACAATCCTTGATCATATGGCAATCTACTTATTTATTGCGGGAACGTACACTCCCTTCCTGCTCGTCGTGCTGCATGATGAGTTCAGCCAACAGCTGCTAGGATTAATATGGGGGACTGCGATTGCAGGAATTATATACAAAGCATTCTATACAGGACGTCATATGTGGTTCTCTACGGTTGCCTATGCAATTATGGGGTGGCTGATGATAACGGTATGGGACAGCTTGGTGCAGGCGATTCCTTTTGAAGGTGTTATGCTGCTGGTGATTGGGGGAGTATGCTATACGGCAGGCATCCCATTCTTTGTGTGGCACCGGCTTCCTTATCATCATGCAATTTGGCATCTGTTCGTATTAGCCGGCTCTGTCCTGCACTTTGTATGTATCTACCGCTATGTAATCTAGTTAGAAGGCAGGAAGAAACACTGAGATCTGGGTCTCAAAAAATAATTCCACCATGTTAAGGTTCAACCCTTGACATGGAGTTGTGATTTAGGTATGATAAGAAACGTCGATGGGCTGTAAAGTGTTTTTCCTTTACGAAAGGAGTGGCCCGTATGAACGAGGAACAGGTACTGGCTAAGACGAACCGAATTAATATGCTGTTCGACTTCTATGAACCACTGCTCACAGAGAAGCAGCAGACGTTCCTGAAATGTTACTTTCAAGATGATTTTTCACTAGGCGAGATTGCAGCCGAATTCGGTATCAGCCGCCAAGCGGTGTATGAACATATTAAGCGGGCGGAGCAGACGCTCGAATCTTATGAGAGCAAGCTCGGCTTGCTGTCGAAGTTCGAACGTCGGACAGAGATCGTAATGGCGCTGCAACGTGCAATGGACGATATGGATAGCATACCCGACCCGCAGCGCGCGGAACTGCAGACGATTGTCCGTGAACTGCAGGCGTTGGATTAAGGGAACGGGGTGAGATAATATGGCATTTGAAGGATTAACGAACCGATTACAGAATGTATTCAGCAAGCTGCGCGGCAAAGGCAAGGTTGGTGAAGATGACGTCAACGAAGCGATGCGCGAGGTACGCCTGGCGCTGCTCGAAGCGGATGTTAACTTCAAGGTCGTTAAGGAATTCATTGGCAAGGTGAAAGAGAAGGCCGTTGGTCAGGAAGTGATGAATAGCTTCACACCGGGTATGGTCATTATCGACATCGTCAATAAGGAATTGACGGAATTGATGGGTGGTACAGCTGCGAAGCTGGCCAAGGCCAACAAGCCGCCAACTGTCATTATGATGGTCGGTCTCCAAGGTGCTGGTAAGACGACTACTTCAGGCAAGCTTGCGAAGATGCTGCAGAAGCAGAATCATAAGCCGCTTCTTGTCGCTGCCGATATTTATCGACCAGCTGCGATTAAGCAGCTTCAAGTGGTTGGCGAGCAGATTAAGGTTCCGGTATTTGCACTTGGTGACCAAGTGAGTCCGGTAGAAATCGCTCGTCGCGGTTTGGAGCATGCGAAGGAGAATAACCTTGATTATGTCATTATCGATACTGCAGGTCGCCTGCATATCGATGAAGCATTGATGGAAGAGCTGAAGCAAGTTCATGCTACAGCGAAGCCAGATGAAGTGCTGCTCGTCGTTGACGCGATGACTGGTCAAGATGCGGTCAACGTTGCAGAGAGCTTCAACCAACAGCTTGAGCTTACTGGTGTTGTGCTGACCAAGCTCGATGGCGATACACGTGGTGGTGCAGCCTTGTCTGTTAAGGCAGTTACGGGTTGCCCAATCAAATTCGCTACACTCGGTGAGAAGATGGACGCGCTTGAACCGTTCCATCCAGAGCGGATGGCATCACGGATTCTCGGCATGGGGGACATGCTCTCCTTGATCGAGAAGGCGCAAATGAACATCGACACAGAGAAAGCCAAGGAAATGGAAATGAAGATGCGCAACGCAGCTTTCACATTCGATGATTTCCTTGAGCAGATGCAACAAGTAAAGAAGCTCGGTCCTATCGATCAGATTCTGGATATGATTCCAGGGATGAATAAGGTGAAGCAAAATGCGAACCTGAAGGTGGATGAGCGTCAAATGGGTCGAATCGAAGCGATTGTCCGTTCGATGACGAACGAAGAACGCCAAGATCCAGATCTAATTAATCACAGCCGTCGTAAGCGGATTGCAGCGGGCAGCGGAACTCAGTTGGCTGATGTGAACCGTCTTATCAAGCAATTTGATGAGATGCGCCGGATGATGAAACAGTTCTCCGACATGATGGGTCCGAAAGGCCCTAAGATGATGAAGAACTTGAAGAGTAAAGCAGGCAAGGCTGGTAAAGGAATGAGATTTCCTTTCCGTTAATGCATAGACGAGCGCAGTTTTTATACTCGCTCGATTGATTATTCGAATTCCGTTAAGGAGGTGAATTTCGTGGCAGTACGTATCCGTTTGAAACGCATGGGTGCTCATAAAGCACCATTCTATCGTGTAGTTGTATCCGATTCCCGTTCCCCGCGTGACGGTCGTTTTATCGAGGAAATCGGTCATTACAATCCGGTAGCACAACCAGCAGTCGTTAACATCGACGAGGAAAAAGCTTTGAAATGGTTGCAAACTGGTGCTCAAGCATCTGACACGGTTCGCAACTTGCTCAGCCAAGCTGGCGTAATGAAAAAGTTCCATGAACTGAAACACCAGAAATAATCTAACCGTTCGGAGGGTCGCGAATGGAAGAGTTAGTGTCAGTAATTGCACGCGCTTTGGTCGATCATCCGGAGGAGGTCCGTGTGGACGTCGTGGAGAAGGACCATGTCATCGTGTATGAGCTTCACGTTCATCCTGACGATGTCGGAATGGTTATCGGGAAGCAAGGTCGTATCGCTAAGGCGCTTCGTACGGTCGTCACGTCGGCAGCTGTTAAAGTTCCAAAACGAGTTGCCGTGGACATTATTTCATAATTGCACGCAAGAGGGTTAGGATGAAATCCTAGCCCTTTTTCGTATGCATGAGGCTGAATGTGTTACACTAGAAAGAAGATATTCGCAGGTTGGGCCTCCGAATATTTACGATAGATTGAATGAATGGTGATTACCAACGGCAGGAGGATAAGTCATGGCTCAAAGAATGTTTAATGTCGGCAAATTGGTCAATACGCACGGCATTCGGGGTGAAGTGAAAATTATCCCGACAACAGATTTCCCGGAGGAACGCTTCGCTCAAAAGAGCGAGTTAGTTCTGCAGCAACCGAACTCCAATAACAGTGTATCCGTTACCGTTGAGCGGTCGCGTCTACATAAAAATATGTACATCATTAAATTTGTGCAATTCGACAATATCAATGAGGTTGAGAAATATAAAGGTTGGATGCTGAAAGTAAGCGAAGAGCAGCTGGATGAGCTCGATGAAGACGAATATTACTACCATGAGATTATTGGTTGTAAAGTCGTGACAGACGAAGGCGAAGACCTTGGAATCATTGACGAGATACTGTCTCCAGGCGCGAATGATGTCTGGGTTGTGAAGCCTGCGAAAGGAAAATCAATCTTGATTCCGGTCATTGATGAAGTTGTGCTTACGGTTGATGTGCAGGAGAAGGTCGTAACGGTTCATATTATGGAAGGACTTATTTAATATGCGTATCGATGTGTTGACCCTTTTCCCAGAGATGTGTGAAGGGGTATTCGGATCCAGTATATTAGGGAAAGCGCGTGAGAATGGGCATGTTGTAATTAACACGGTCAACTTCCGCGATTATTCTGATAATAAGCATCAAACTGTTGACGATTATCCGTATGGCGGTGGCGGTGGTATGGTGCTAAAACCGCAGCCGATCTTTGCGGCGGTCGAAGACTTAATGGTGAAGGCAGCTGAAGAGCGGGCTTCAAGAATAGCAGAACCGATGGGTAGTCACGATAAAGCTGCGAAACCACGCGTTATTTTAATGTGCCCGCAAGGAGAGCGTTTCACGCAGAAGAAAGCAGAGGAGCTTTCACAGGAGTCCCATTTAATATTCGTGTGCGGCCATTATGAAGGATATGATGAGCGCATTCGCGAGCACTTGGTGACGGATGAACTATCTATAGGTGACTATGTATTGACAGGCGGTGAATTGCCCGCAATGACCGTGGTTGATTCTGTTGTTCGTCTGCTTCCTGGCGTGCTGGGCAATGAGATGTCTGCGGTAACGGATTCGTTCAGTACAGGACTGCTTGAATATCCGCATTATACCCGTCCAGCACAGTTCCGCGATTGGAAGGTTCCTGATGTACTCATCAGTGGCCATCATGCCAATATAGAGATATGGAGACGCGAACAGGCTCTGAAGCGGACGCTGGAACGGCGTCCTGATTTGCTGGAGCATGTGGAGCTGAGTAAGGACGACCTGAAAATAGTACAACGCTTGAAAAGTGATGCCGAGCGAAGCAACGCTTAATGAGAGCTAACCGGTTCAATGAGTGGAAGGTGAATAGACTGCTCCACCATAAATGACTGAGATTCTATGTACGATGGACATAAAATCTCAGTCTTTTTTTATTGGATTCATTCGTTACGCGTATAAGCCCAATTTGCATAACTGTTGTTTACGAAAAAAATAAATAATGGGGACAATATTGTTCATAGGTCGCATGTAACATGGGACATCATGAATTCCAATGAAGTGAGGCAAAGTTATGAGTAAAAGTGAGATTCGTAAGAATGGATTGCGGTTGTTTATTGCGATGCCGCTGCCGAAATCTGCTGTTCAAGTATTGGAAGAGTGGTGCACAGCAGGGAAGCAGCGCTGGCAATTTGCGAAATGGGTACACCCGCAGGATCTTCATATTACGCTCCAATTCCTTGGGGCGGTAGATGAGCATGTTATTGAGCGGATTGTACATGTATTGAAGGAGGTGTCCAGAGGGGGCGCTCCAATTGATCTGCAATTCGATGGCGTGGGAAGCTTTGGGACAAAAGAAGCCCCACGTGTACTATGGGCTGGTCTAGGAGGAGCAATCGACAAACTGCGACAATTGCACCATAGCGTTACAGCCGCTACTTCGCCTTTAGGATTCGAACCGGAGGAACGCCCTTATCGCCCGCATATTACGCTGGCCCGCAAGTATCGCGGAGGGGAAGGTCAGCCCTTCACCATGAACAGCGAACCACTTCCTCCGAATCAATGGACGGGTGAAGAGATCGTGCTGTTCCAGACACATATGAATCAAAGTCCTATGTATGAGCGTTTGCATACTTTTACTCTGGGTCAAGGATAGTCTAATGTACATGTGCTGCAATCATTGGGTCAGGCCTCGTTAATACGACGTCTTGAAAAACAGGTCTATCCTCACGTATATTTTCCAATCTTACACATTTATAATGGAGTCACCATTTTGAGCATGTCGAAAATGGTTGAAAAAGCAATATAAATTGTGAATGGAGGGATATCGTGGAGAGATATGCTTCGCGTATCGGAACGCTGCTGCTTCTGATTACGACCATGCTTTTGGTCGGTTTTTCAAAGCCGGATGATACGCGAAAGGCGACATGGATATGGCAGGCGGAGAGAATAGAGACAGAATCGGAGCAACTGATTGATTTTGCCAAAAAGAATCGCATTAATGTAATGTATCTGCATATGGATATGACGATTCCAGAAGCATCATATCGGCGCTTTCTGAAGCAGGCAGGTCAAGCAGGAGTTGAAGTGCATGGCTTGGCAGGGCATCCCTTATGGGCTTTGCGTGAATATCGGGACAAGATGTTGAAGCTGACAGAGTGGGTTAGCGCTTATAATCAGCATTCTGCTGCGGACGAGCGTTTCAAGGGGCTGCATTTGGATGTTGAGCCCTACGTGCTTCCAGATTGGGAAGATGATCAGCCATCGATCATTCGCTCTTGGACGGCGAATATGAGCGATTGGCTAAATGCTGTCAAGAGCCGCAGCGATTTAGAGCTCAGCGTCGACATGCCGGTATGGTTTGACTCGATCACGGTTCCAGATGCACAAGAGACATCGTTGTCGGAATGGATCATTCGCCGTTTCGATCATGTAACGTTAATGGCGTACCGTCAGCAGATAGAAGGTGGGAACGGAATTTTGGAGCTTGTCCAGAATGAAATAGAGATCGCTGACCGTGTCGGGACACCGATATGGATTGGGGTCAACACGAAGCCAATGAAGGAAGCTCACACTACCTTCTATGATGCGGGTGTGCAGGAAATGGAGTCGGTGTTGAATCAGGTTCAGGAGCGGCTGCGGCATCATTCCTCCTTCACAGGAGTTGCCATCCATGATTATCGTTACTGGAATCATATGCTGGAGAGAGATGGTCAACCAGGGGATCCCCCAGGGCCAAAGCCTGACCCAGATCCAAAACCAGATCCAAAACCAGAT